>JAGVBT010000005.1 GCA_020059605.1 Deltaproteobacteria bacterium | reverse complement strand
GAATTTTTTTCAGGGTCTCGTAATTGGTTGAATTCATTAGATCCTGAACCAAGTTCAGGATGACATTTTTGGGGAATTACCTAATTACGACACAGTCTCACGGTGGGGGAGGATTCAGGTGGGGGGGGAAAGGGTCCAAGATGTCCACCCCCATCCCAACCTTCCCCCATCATAAGGGGGAAGGAGATGAGATAAGAAACAATCAGCTTCATCCAGAGACCCATTGTTTAATAAGATCGTCATAAGAAAAGGAACATTCTTTTTCACTCAATTGGGGTTTTATTTTGTTCCCTGCTGCTTGTTTTTGATGATCTCAAGGAACATCCCAATCTGCCTCTCCACCTGCTGGGGAGCGTAACTTCGCGAGTCGGTGTGGTCCGCCTCGATGATCAGGCCGGGTTTTCCCGTCCGGCGGGTCACCTCTCGCCTCATATCATACTGCCCGACAGAGTAAGGTTTACAACTCCGGTTCGAATGCATGATGAATCCGTCGGCCCCGAACTTCTCGACCAGTTTAACCATTTTTTCCATTTTATACTCAAGCCCCCGGTTGAGGTGGATCGTGGCATAGGCCCGGGCCATGCCATCCAGCGTCTGGGTCAGGTGAGGCTCTTCCATGGCCCAGGCCGAGGTATAGGTGTCGGCCACGAGGACGGCTCCGTTCGAGGAAAGCATTTTTGAGAGGTTCCGGATGTCGTACCAGATGGGGATGTTGTCCCAGATGAGCCGTATCTCCTCTCGCGCAAACGCCCCCACCCCCTTTTGGACTCTCTCTTCCAGTTCTCTCTTGAGCTTTTGATAATAACGGACCGCCCACCGGGTTCCCCGGAGCGTGACGATGGGGGCCATGTGGATAAAAGCATCAAAGGCGGCGAAAGGGGCGGGACGGTTCACCGCGAGATCGAGGATTTCTCTCCAGAGGGAGATGGTTTCGAAAGACCGCGAACCCACTTTCTTGAAACGCTTTTCCGGAAAGGCACGTTTCATCCGGTTCTCGAGAAATTCAATATAGTCCTCCATCTGCTTCTCCACGTACCGGAGGGTGTGCTCGTGAAGGTCGTCGTGGAAGAAGGGGGTGTCGAGGAAGAAGAGCGGCACGCCGAAAGCCCGGGCCTGGATTTCATACCACTTGATCACCGTGGCGCAGATATTGTTCCCGCAAACCAGGAAGTCGGGCTTTGGAAGGCGTCCGATGGGCCCCTTTCCGGTGAAACAGGATCCGAGATCGGTCAGGGCATAGGTGCAGAGGTCGTGGGAGTAACCCTGGTGCTCGGCCGCTTCGCAAAGAGACGATGACATCCTCGAGGCTCCGCACATGGCTCCGTAATTTTCCGGGTAGAATGGAAGAACCCCCATGGCATAGAGAGGCTCAACCGGTCCGCCGCTCGTAATCCAGGCGATCTTCTTTCCGAACCAGGAGGGGTGTTTCACCATGAGATAATAGGCTGCCATCAGACGACGGTAAGCGGCTGTTGATTTGATCGGGCGGTAGGGGTTGGCATTCAGCTTTCGGTCTGTCATCATTTGTCCCAATATCATTGCGAAATGCGGATTGCGGATTGCGGAATAATGATACAGAAAAAAGGATTGAGTTTAAATTTTAGATCCGAATTCCGCATTCCTAAATCCGAAATCTACAATGGGGAAAGCATTTCCACAAATGCCTGTATCCTAATCTTCAGCTGCCCTTGCGAGGTTGCCGGGTCATCGATCTCCAGGAGGAGAGAAGGGATGCCCCTTGCTTCCAGGGCTTTTTTCAGATCGGGGTAATCAAAATAGTGAGGCTCGCAATATTTATAAAAGAGAAAGACCGCGCCTTTTGCCCCGGAGTCTTCCGCCTCTTTTAATAGAGCGTCTATGGGGGCCCGGGCTCCCCGGTGTTTTGTCGGGCACAGGAAGGATGCAAAATACCTTTCCGTCAGGGCATCGATCGGATCGATGTCTTCCCGTGTCATAAGGCGAAGAAATCGCTCTCCGCTGCAGAGATTATCCGAGACGACCCTGGCCCCCGCCTCTTCAATGAGAGAAAAATAGGGGGCAGAATGAACCATATTCCCGGCAAGGTACAGGGGAACGAGAGAATCTTCCCTTGCTTCCCCGTGCGGCAGCGAATTGATGAGCTCTTTTAAAAGCTCAAGATACCGGCTTCGGTCCATCAGGTATCCGGCTCGAATGATGTGGGCAAAGTGGGTTTCCGGGATCCGGCTGGGAGATGTTCTCCTGAGTTCGTAGATCTCCCCGATTTTTTCCCTGGTCCGGTTAAAAAGCCGGATGGCTTGGGCCAGGTTTTGCGGTGTTACTTCTCCAAGATGCGTTTCAAGGAATTTTTTGAACCGTTCCATTTCGGCTTTCAGAAACGGACGGGCTGTTTCGGAATTCAGATGGGTGGGAGTCATAAAGTTGAAAAGAAGGGGAGACCGTTTTTGAAAAGCCCAGATGTCCGAGAGCCCCTGCATGGCATCGCATGTCTGGCTGAAAACGATTCCTTTTAAAAAATCGAGTTCTCCCCTCAAAAGGCTTTCGAGAGAAGACTTAACGAAATGGCAGCACCCGGGCGGAAGATGGGCAGGCGAATGGGACAGTTTAACCGGAGAGCCCATCAGGCGGAAGGGTAGGGCTCCGGCCGCATGGAGAAGTTCTTCGGGGATATAGGGACAGAAAAAACCAATCGGAACCCGGTTTTCCGGAAGACGGGAGGGAGTTTCTTGATATTGAAGGGAGGAGATCTCTTCAAATTCGTTGAGAACCCGATGGTAGAAATGATCTTTATCCATGCTCGGAATTAAATCTAAACAAAAATATTTGGAATTTTCCAGACCTGTCATCCTGAACTCGATTCAGGATCTCCCATAGGAGAGAAAAAAGAGATGCTGAACTAAATTCAGCATGACAACAATAGGTTCCAGGATGTTAGAGATGAATTCTCAGAGTCGACCATGAGAAAATCTAACCCAGATCATAACCCTTTTCAATGTCGGTTTGAAAAAGGGGGATGAATCTGTTATGAAATTAGAAAATTATGGAGGAGAGAATGATCTTTCCATCTCAAAAAAACATTCGCGTGTTCGGTCTGATCCTGCTCATGATCCTCATAGCCTTTTCCCAGGAGGCTTTCGGTAAAACCCCGAAAAAATCACCTCCGGCAAAATCCACCCAGGCCGTGCCCGCCGAGAAAAAATCGGGACCTGCAAAGGAGATTTTATCTCAACCGGCCGCCCAGGGCGGTTTCCAGTGCGATGCCCAATCCGCTCTGTTGATGGATGGATTGACGGGAGAGGTTCTCTATGAGCAGAATCCCGATTTGAAAATCCCGCCTGCCAGTTTTGTCAAAATCCTAACCCTCTACGTGGCCCTGGACGCCATTCGCGCGGGGCAACTGAAGGTGGAGGAGATGGTGACGGTGAGCGAAAAGGCATGGAAAACCCAGGGCTCCAAGATGTTCATCCATGTGGGAGACAGGGTAAAGGTGGAGGACCTGATCAAGGGGATTGCCATTGCATCGGGGAATGATGCCTGTATCGCCCTGGCCGAGCATCTGGCAGGCTCCGAAGAGGTTTTCGTCTCCAAAATGAATGAGAAGGCAAAGGCGCTGGGAATGAAGAACTCCCAATTTGGAAATTCCCACGGCATGCCTGCGGAAAACCAGGTGACCACGGCGATGGATATGGCGCTCCTGTCCAGACGCTATGTTGAGGACCATCCGGAGGCCTTGGCCATCCATTCGACCGTTGAATTCGAATACAATGGAATCAAGCAGGGAAACCGGAATACCCTTCTGCAGAAGAATATCGGTGTGGACGGATTGAAGACCGGACACATCGAAGAATCGGGATATCACCTTGTCGCAACCGCAAAAAGGGACGGCCAGAGGATGATCGCCGTTGTGATGGGATGCGATAAGATGAAAAAGAGAGCGCCCGAAGCGCAGAAATTGCTGGAGTATGGTTTCAGGAATTTTTCCACGGTGGAAGCGGTTAAAAAGGGCGATTCCTTCGGGCCCCTGAAGGTTAAAAGAGGAAAAATAAACCAGGTGAGTCTTGCCGCCTCCGGAACAGGAAGGGCGACCGTCCCCAAAGGAAAAGAGAATTTGGTTTCCGTCATTCCTCAATTGCCCGAGGCTGTCACTGCCCCGATTGAGAAAGGCCAGGTTCTGGCAAAGGTCTTGATCCAGAAAGAAGGAAAGACGATTCAGGAAATAGACCTCTACGCCTCGTCCGATGTGCGGAAGAGTCTAATCCCTTCCTGGCCTGTGCTGGCCGGGGGCATCGCGGGTCTTGTCCTTCTCTGCGTCATCGGACTCAGGTTTTTTCGACGGCCTCCGCGCAGGAAGCTCTAAAGAATCCACCCCCACCCTTACCTCGAATCTATGGGCATGGATCCGGAGGGTGTAAGGTGGAATGTCACGGGATATCCGTTGGTAATTGATCATTTCACTGAAGAACTTCGGCCGAGGATTGGGTTAGGTGGATGAGCGGGCGTGGAGATGAATCAGGGCTGGATGCATCCGTGATCATTCCGACGCATAACCGGCCGCAAGAGTTGCAGGCGTTGCTTGACTCGCTCAGCCGGCAAGCGAACATCGAAGGAATCCGATGGGAAACCATCGTCGTCGATGATGGGAGCGCAGACCCAGTGAAGGCCTGCATGGAGAGCTATCTGACACATTGGATGGTCTCGCCCTTGCGCTCCCTCTCTGTTCCAAAACAAGACAGTGTGAGCCGAGTGCGGAACCTTGGAGTCGCACACAGCCGGGGAGCGGTGCTCCTGTTCCTTGATGATGATCTGGTGCTCCATGAGTGCGCGCTTGCTGAAACCCTGCATGTTCACAAAGCCTATCCTGAGATCCAGGTTCTCAATGGCCTTCTGAAAAAAGTTCGCGACGACTTTTATTCCGAATTTTGGCACTACTACTATCATGCGATGTTCAATCAGTCCCTCGAAAGCCCATATCCGGTGCGGCGGGTTTCAGGAGGACTGTTCTCAATTAAGAGGACCCTCCTGGAGAAAATTTTCCCGCTGTTCGATGAATCTCTTCCCTCCCGTGAGGACCTGGATTTGTATCTTCGCTTACAGGAATCCCGGATTGTCGTTTATAAAGACGACCGGATCATCGCCTACCACGATTTCCGGCGAGGATTAGGGTCTCTGATTCGACAGAGAATCTGGTATGAAAGGGGGGAAACCGCGCTGCGGCAGAAATACGGCTCCGCAAGACTGAAAGATTTTTACCGGTGCGACCCGCGTGTTCCGCGGAAGTGGAAATTTCTGCCATTGAATCTTGTGCTCGTCCTTGCGCGCTGCGGCTGGCGGCTTCGCTTGCAAGCAGCGCGGCTTTGAGGTGAAAGATGCTCTCTGTGGTTGTGCTGACACATAACCGCAAGAATCTGCTCGGAAAATGCTTGCGCTCACTCCTCGAACAAGATTGTTCTCCCTCGGATTACGAGGTGATGGTCGCCGACGATGGTTCAAACGACGGAACAGAGCAGATGGTCAACAATCTGAGTGCGCGCCATCCCAATCTCCGCTATTCATGGCAAAAGAACAGGGGAGTGGCGGCGGCGAGAAACCTCGGCCTGGAGTCCACACGAGGCGACCCTGTTTCGTTCGTTGCCGACGACTACGAGGTGGCAACGGATTACGTGCCAACCGTGATGCGGCTGTTCGCGGAACACCCGGAGATCATGGTTGTGCGCTTCAAAGTGGTGGCAGCCGATGAGGATTTTAACAGCCGTCTCAGCGCCTTCTATTATGAGTTGGGAACAGTCAGGCGGGTTGCGACCGCAGAAAATAGGCGTGGTTTCGGGCCTCTTTTACGCGCCTTGGCGGAATATCGAGAACAGGCCACCACGCGGCATGGGCTGGAACCTGCTGGGGCGGCTGCTTTCCGGAAAGAAGTGTTCAAGATTGTGGGGCCTTTTGACGAGGCGCTCATACGGTCCGAAGATGCGGATATGGGGCGTCGCCTGAGAGAAAACAACCTGTCAATCTACTACGATCCGTTTCACCAAATCCACCACCATTACGAGCGGTTCCCCCGTGAAGCTTTGACAAAAGCCTTTCGGACGGGGTTCAATCGTTTTCGATATTACCACAAGTACCAATTTTCAATGGAAGACGCTGTTGGAGGGTGGGGGCGGGTCATGCTGGAAAAGATCTTCACCATCCTGGGGATATTAGTCTTTTGTCTTCGAAGAGGGCAGTTCGGAAAACTGTTATTTTACTCGCCTTTCCTGCTAATGCTGGAAGCGGCGAACAAAATGGGGTTCGTGACCGCCATGCTACAGCGAAGCAGCAGAGGAAGTCTTTAAGTTTTGGGGTCAAACCTTCAAAATTCAGATATCATTCTTTCCTTGAGCAACTCAATTCGCTCTCGCAGTAGGCTCTCCTCTTCCAACCTTTCCTCCATCCTCCTGATCGCTTCACTTACTACTGACCGCTTGATTCCAAAGTGCCGTCATCTCTCTTTTCCTGTTTTAACCCTTCGGTGTCAACATCATCGAGGAGATTCTCGACAGGGTTGAGGATATCGGCAAAACTCCTTTCTATGGATCCGGCTCGGAGAACAATCCTGTTCCCGCACCTCCCCCTCAGGGCTATCGGGGGTATACCGAGGAGGATCTGAGCAATCCAAGCAGCCCGTGGGTGGAGCAGGTAAGGCAGGAAATCGACAGCTGGGAGTTCATCTAGTGGGATTGGAATCGCGCTCTTCACTACGAGGAGAAAAAACATGTAGAGCCAAATCGCTTTCCGATTGTCGATCACAGTCGCCGCGGTTCGAAGAAACGATAAGGTGTCAGGACTACACTATTGACAGAAAAACAACAGGGAACGGGTACGTGAGGGGGCCAGGTCTCAACAATCAACGAAGGAAGTTTGTCAAGCTTGTCATTCAGGAGTTAGCCTTGGGAATTGATCAATCACAGGGCGAGGGAATCTGATGAAGAAGATTTTTAATCCAGAAGAACACGGCATGACCACCTGTTCATCCTGTGTTGGGAAGGGGTTCATTCAAAATCCGGATCGTCAATGTTGCCCTAAATGCGGGGGTTTCGGGTTTATCAGGAAGGAAGAGAGGCAGGAGGTGGTAAGAAATTCGTTCAACTCGTCTGCGGGAAAGGGTGATCTTGATGTCACGGGATTCTCCCCATCTGATTCAATAAATTTTACAGGATTATTAAAAATTATAACTTTTTGACTTAAGGGTTCCTCTAATAATGTCAATCCGGCCCCGATTTCCATCGAGATAAACTCCATCTCGGTTTTCCGCCCGAGGCGGACCCACTCCTGGTGGGCGAGTCGCAACGACCGGAATCCAGACGTCGCCCCGACGAAAGTCGGGAACTATTTTAGATACTGGGTCCCGATTTTAATCGGGTATCCTGGACCCCGATCGGAATCGGCTCGTACCGAGTTTGCACCGGGGTAACGAATTTTGAATTATCAGAGGTTCCCTTAATATGGCCGAATAATTTGTATTTCCTTTATTGGGTAGTGTTTTATATTTTTTGTTACGAGTTTTAATCCCATCTCCATAGAAGTTGCTGCAATGATAGCATCACCAATATTTAAGGCGTGGGTTTTAGAAAATCTTCTCAAATATTCTCCTGCTCTATCAGCAATTGCTACATCAACATCTATTGTAATGAGGGTTTTAAAAAGGCTATTGATAACATCTTCTTCACCTCTTCTCATACCAGCAAGAATCTCCACTCTGTTAATCACTGATGTAAAAAGCATAGCGCCTTTTTCAAGCTCAGCGGAGAGGAAATCAAGGGCATTCTTTTCCTTTCTTAAATGATCAATCAAAACATCACTATCTATGAGCAGGGAACTGCGCATCAGATTTCAATCCTTTGCGAACGTTCTTCCCATCCCCTACGCATTTCATCAACGTATTCTATGCTATCTTTAATATCCTTCCTCTCAGCCCAAATACCGAAGCTCTTCCTAAGAAGGCTTCTTTTTGTAACAAAGGATATTTTTTCATGACGCGAGAGCATTTCCTGAAGAAATCTTTGCTGGGAAGCAGTAAGGAGCTGTATTTTTTCTATAATATCGGTAAGGATGTTTTCAGCACGCTGCTTTGTGTTTTGCATGGCAACCTCCTGATATTGTTTAATCGTAACACTTTAATTCCTTGAAAAAACCCCAATTAAGGCGTGTAGTGTAGGGCTTTATACCCGTTAACAAACGAGAAACCTTGGTTTCCAACCCAATATACGGCCACACATGCGTGCCGAAACACTTCGGTGCGCAGGCACAAGGACCTGCACTACAGATATTTTCCAAACCGTTAAAAGGTTACATTTAATTAAACTATATCCAAATAATAAATTTAAGTCAATAACAATGCAGAGTTTTTTGACCTGCTAAAAAATCTTTAAAAGGGCAATTGGGAATCAGTAATAGGACTTGCCAGAGAATAGGGGGACACCCAAGCGAATCGTTTCCATTGAAAATTTACCTCTTCTTCATTCAACTTATGGATTACTTTGTATTTTCTGATTTTTGATATAATTAGGTGAGGAAAGGAGGGCGTTCTTTATGAGGAGGGTATTATGGAAACAAAGAGGTTCCCCGGAGCAGTGTGTTTTGCTTTAACTCTTTTTCTTCTCTTCATCCTTTCAATACCTTATCAAACGACCCCTGCCTTTTCTCTCACACATCATCGCATTACTTCTATTAGCCCTGCCTGTGCTAATCCCGGGGAACCGGTGACGATAACAGGGTTTGGTTTTGGGGCGTTGAATATCCGGGTAACGGTTGGGGACGTACCAGCCCATGTCACTCAGGCGACAGGCAACCGGGGGATAGGTGGATAAGCCCGGTATTTAATCAAAGGACTATAAGCCAGACGATCAAGAGGAGGGTGAGAAAGTTTTTAAGAAGACGGGTTTTGATTTAACGGGACTATCCCGGGAACGTTATGCTCACAGTTTTGGAAAAGGGCTCTCCGGTTTGATTGCCATTGCCCACGGCCATCTTAAGAACGGACTGGCCTATGCACTGATTCTTCCCAAAAGCGAAAGAGGTTTACGCATATTCTGCCTGTGGGCCATTGGAATGGCAATTTTTACGTTACGTAATATAAACAGGGGAAAAGATTTTGTTACAGGCCAAGAAGTGAAAATTTCCAGAAGAAGCGTCAAAGGGATTATCCTGACTACCCGATTAGCGGTAAGAAGCAATATCTTACTCAAGACACTATTCTTTCTCAGCACCAGGGGTCTGCCCTGACTATACGAAATACCATCCTGCAACATATCCGCAGAGGAAAGGAGCAAGCGGGATTATCGGAGCGTGACCCCGCTCGGGAATTTCTCCGAGTAAATTTTCTTCACATCCGGCATCTTTTCCAGAAGTCCGGCCTTGAACATGTCTTTTGCGACATTGTCCCATTTCTTCGGATGGATATAACCCAACCCGTGTTTCTTCGTTTCGGAATTGATCATCAAGGCCTTTAGCGGAGCAACCGCATCCATCTCATGGGCGAAGTCGAGTTCCTCGCTATGCTTCTTTAAAATATCAAAGGCCTCTCTGGGATTTTCAAGGGCCCACCGGAATCCCTTATATCTCCCCGTCACGACGGCTTGTACCACATCCGGATGTTTCTTAATGATCTCCTCCGTGGTGAAGAGGACGTTATCCATCCAGTCAATTCCCAACTCCTTGTAGTCAACGGCATAAAAGGTTTTTCCCATTTTTTTGGTTTCTCGCCGGGCGGTGATCCATTCGTTGTAAGTCATGGCTGAGGCGAGGGCCCAGGTTCCCGCGAGCCAGGGTTTGAGGTCCCTGCCCTGATTCCGGATGGTGAACTGTTTCTCCCATCCTTTTCCCACGGCGCACTTGGCCTTGGCATCGTATCCGATCCAGATACCAAAGTCCCCCTTGATATCCTGGGCCGATTTGATAGGGGCCCAGCTGAGGATCCTCATGGCGCTATTCTGAAAATCGACGCTCACGGCCACGAGATCGATCTCCTCCTTCTCTCTTGCCCGGAGAATATTTTCAGGATAATCAATGCCAAAGGCAATGTTTCCAGCCCTGACCGCGGCTACGACTTTATGGATCGGCGAGACGCCCGGGCCTCCCTGGACCCCTTTCACTTTCACCTTTCCATAAAAACCCTTCTCCATGGCGACCCAGCCGCCTGCCGATTCCATTTGGATGAGCCAGGCCTCATGAACGAGGGCTTCTTTTTCTTGGCCGGAAGCAGAACAAGACAAACTGATCCATACCAGGAATACGAAGCACAACATATATCTCTTCATCTTTTTTGTCCTCCTGTCTCTTTAGTATTCCCTTGGATGGCCTCAACTGTTAATGGATTGATGGTATTCCTGGATCGAGTTAACCGATATCCCCTTATTGAGGAGAGATTCGATGCCGTTTACGACGGCTTCAGCGCCTGAGAGCGTGGTAATGCATGGAATGTTATGGGCAACCGCCTGGCTCCGGATGGCCACTTCGTCCGCCTTGGGCTTCTTCCCGCTCGGGGTGTTGATGACGAGCTGTATCTCCCCATTTTTCATCCAGTCTACGATGTTGGGCCTTCCTTCACCCACCTTGAATACGCTTTGGACCCGGATGCCGTTGTTCATTAACACTTTGGCCGTTCCCCTGGTCGCCACGAGTTCAAACCCGAGATCGGCCAGTTTTTTAGCGACAAAGACGATCGGCCGTTTGTCCTTATTCATCACGCTAATAAAGACCCGGCCTTTTAAGGGGACAGAGGTGCCCGCCGAAATTTGAGACTTGGCAAAGGCCAGTCCGAAATCAGTGTCGATTCCCATCACCTCCCCGGTCGATTTCATCTCCGGGCCCAGGACCGTATCGACCCCGTAAAATCGCTTGAACGGAAAGACCGATTCCTTGACAGCCATATGGCGGATTTCCACTTCCCGCTCGATGCCGAGTTCCTTAAGTGTCTTTCCGACCATCACCTTGGCGGCCATCTTGGCCCATGGAATTCCCGTGGCCTTGCTGATAAAAGGGATCGTCCTCGAAGCCCGGGGGTTGACCTCCAGGATAAAGATCACATCGTTCTTAATGGCATACTGGATATTCATCAAGCCAACGACCTGGAGTTCCCGCGCCAGGGCATAGGTATTTTGTTTCAGCTGTTCGATCAAATCGTCGCTCAGGGAGTAAGGAGGGGTGACACAGGCGCTGTCGCCGGAATGGATCCCTGCGGCCTCGATATGCTCCATGATTCCTGCGATGATGCAAGCGGTTCCATCGGAGATGGCATCGACATCGATCTCGATCGCATCCTCGAGGAATTTATCGATCAGGATGGGATGCGTGGAGGAAGCCTCCACGGCTCGGTGAACGAAGCCTTCGAGGGAGGTCTCGTCATAAACGATCTCCATCGCCCTTCCGCCCAGGACATAGGAGGGCCTTACGACCACCGGGTAACCGATCTCCTCGGCGACCCTTCTTGCTTCCTCGAACGAGGATGCCGTGCCGTTTGGAGGCTGGATGAGACCGAGTTTATTCAGAAGCGCCTGAAAACGTTTCCGGTCCTCGGCCCGGTCGATATTGTCAGGGCTTGTTCCGATGATCTTCGCGCCTGCCCTCTCCAGGAGAACGGCCAGGTTCAGGGGAGTCTGGCCTCCGAACTGCACGATGATGCCGTCGGGTTGCTCCGCATTGACAATGTGGAGGACATCTTCAAGGGTGAGGGGTTCAAAGTAGAGTTTGTCCGAGGTGTCATAGTCGGTTGAAACGGTCTCCGGATTGGAGTTAACCATGATCGTCTCGTAGCCGAGCTCCTTGAGGGCAAACGAGGCATGGACACAACAGTAATCGAACTCCACCCCCTGGCCGATCCGGTTGGGACCTCCGCCAAGTATCATGATCTTTTTTCTCGAAGAGACCTTTGCCTCATTCTCCTTTTCATAAGTGGAGTAATAATAGGGGGTGTAGGCTTCAAACTCCGCGCCGCAGGTGTCGACCAATTTATAGACGGGGAGAATATTCTTCTCTGCTCTTATCCCCCGGATCATTTCCTCATCAACACCGAGGAGATATCCAAGCTGAACATCGGAAAATCCGAATTCCTTTGCCTTTCTTAAGAGCCCATCCGTAAGCCGGGGTGGATCGGAGCGGATCTCTTTTTCAAGATCGACGATCTCCCGGATATTGGAGAGAAACCAGGGGTCGATCCTGGTCAGATCATAAATCTCTTCAATGTTCATCCCGATGAGAAACGCGTATCGGAGGTAGAAAAGCCTTTCCGCATTCGGCGTGCGGAGTTTTTCCTTGATCTGAAAGAGGGTTTTGGAAAGGTTGGAATCGCCCGAAATCTCCTCTAACAAAATCTTATCTTTTCCGTCGGCGCCCAGTCCGAATCTCCCGATCTCAAGAGACCGGAGCGCTTTTTGAAGGGCCTCCTTGAAGGTTCTGCCGATGGCCATGGTCTCTCCTACCGATTTCATCGAGACGGTGAGCGTGGGGTCGGCGTCGGGGAATTTCTCAAACGTAAACCGGGGGATTTTGACGACACAGTAATCGATCGTCGGCTCAAAGGAAGCGGGCGTCTTTTGGGTGATGTCATTGGGAATTTCATCGAGCGTATATCCCACGGCCAATTTGGCGGCAATCTTGGCAATCGGGAATCCCGTGGCTTTGGAGGCCAATGCGGAGGACCGGGAAACCCTCGGGTTCATCTCGATAATCACCATCCGGCCGTCCTCGGGATTGATCGCAAACTGAATGTTGGAACCTCCGGTTTCCACGCCGATCTCCCGAATCACACGGATCGCCGCATTCCTCATTCTCTGATATTCCTTGTCCGTCAGCGTTTGAGCCGGGGCCACCGTGATGCTGTCTCCGGTGTGAATGCCCATGGGGTCGAGGTTCTCGATGGAGCAGATGATGACGACGTTGTCGTTGAAATCTCTCATGACCTCGAGTTCAAACTCCTTCCAGCCGAGGACCGACTCTTCAATCAAAACCTCTCCGGTCATGCTCCATTCGAGCCCCCGGGCGGCCATCTCTTCGAACTCCTGGATGTTATAGGCGATACCGCCCCCGGTGCCCCCGAGCGTGAAACTGGGCCGGATGATCAAGGGGAAACCAATCTCTTTTGCCGCCTCGAGGGCTTCTGACAGAGAGTAGGCCAGGCCGCTTCTCGGAAGGTCGAGGCCGATCTTTTTCATCGACTCCTTGAAGAGGTTCCGGTCCTCTCCCTTTTTGATCGCCTCATATTTGGCTCCGATCATCCGGACATGATGTTTTTCAAGAATGCCTGCCTCATAAAGCGCCACGGAGACATTGAGGCCGGTCTGGCCGCCCAGGGTGGGAAGCAATGCATCCGGTCTCTCCCGCTCGATGATCTTCTCAACGATTTCAGGGGTAATCGGTTCGATATAGATGCGGTCAGCCGTCTCGGGATCGGTCATGATGGTGGCCGGATTGGAGTTGATGAGGACCACCTCGAACCCTTCTTCTTTTAAAGCCTTGCAGGCCTGTGTGCCGGAATAGTCGAATTCGCAAGCCTGGCCGATGACGATGGGGCCGGATCCGATGATCAAAATTTTCTTGATGTCGGTTCGTTTAGGCATAAACTAAATTAAATCCGAAATCCGAATATCGTCATGCCAGGAGCAGATCCGCCTTTGGCGGAAAATCCGAAACAATCTCAAAATTCAAATTTTCCAAATTCAAAACGTTCTATACACAACGACATAGGTTTTTTCGTTATTGTCATTCCGGGCTTGATCCGGAATCCAGTGTTTTCTTGGATTCCTGTCGTTGCGACTCGCCCACCAGGAGTGGGTCCGCCTCGGGCGGAAAACCGAGCTTGCGCAGGAATGACGTGCATTGTTGAGAATTACTTCGCCGTGTATATTTTGATCATTTGGGTTTTGGAAATTCGTGCTTGTTTCGAGTTTCGTGCTTCGAATTTCGAATTTTGTGAATTCATACTCTGAACCCGGCGCTTATCTACCAATTCTTTCACTTACCACTATTTTGATCTTGTCTCCCTCTCCATCATCTTTACAAATTCACCGAAGAGGTGTCGGGTGTCCTGAGGACCGGGGGAGGCCTCCGGATGATACTGGACAGAAAAGATAGGCAACTTTCGATGTCTCATCCCTTCCAGGGTACGGTCGTTGAGGTTGATCTGGGTCAATTCGACCTCTTCGGGATTGAGAGAGTCGGGGTCCACTGCGAACCCGTGGTTCTGTGAAGTGATGGCCACCTTGCCGGTCTTCAGGTCCTTGACCGGCTGATTGGCCCCCCTGTGGCCGAACTTTAATTTGAATGTTTTTCCACCCAGGGCCAATCCCAGGAGCTGATGCCCCAGGCAGATGCCAAAAATCGGTTTTTTACCGATGAGCTTTCGGATGGCCTCAATGGCATAGGGAACGCCTTCCGGGTCGCCCGGCCCGTTGGAAAGAAGGATGCCATCGGGTTCATACGAAAGGATCGATTCGGCCGAGAAAGAAGCGGGCAAAACCGTGATATCGCATCCCCATTCACGGAGAGAACGGAGGATATTGAACTTCACCCCGTAATCCATGACGGCCACTTTAAATCGGGGGCGGAGCCTGGAGTTGGGAGAGTCATGATTCAAAAATTGCGGATCGTTTGTTTCAATCCACCGGTAAGGTTTTTCGCAGGTTACCTCTTTAACCAGGTCTCTTCCGACCAGGCCGGGAGAAGCCTTGGCCTTTTCGATGAGGCGGTCGTGCCTGGAGTCTTCGGTGGAGAGCATGGCTTTCATGGCTCCCTTTTCGCGGATATGTCTGGCGAGAGCCCGGGTATCCATCCCCTCGACTCCGAGGATGCGGTGCGCCAGCAGATATTCGGAGAGGGACCGATCTGCGCGCCAGTTGCTGGCAAGGGAACTGTTTTCTTTGATGATGAAGCCTTCCACCCTGGGGTCACGGGATTCGGTATCCGCCTCATTGATCCCGTAATTGCCAATAAGGGGATAAGTCATCATGACAATCTGGCCCTTGTAGGAAGGATCGGTCAGGATCTCCTGATAGCCTGTCATACTCGTATTGAAGACGAGTTCGCCCCCCCTCTCTCCCGGGAAGCCGAAGGATCTTCCTTCGAATACGGTCCCGTCTTCCAATGCCAGGATGGCTTTCTGTATCTGCTTCATAAAATATTGCTTCCTTGCTTAATAACCCCTCCTGTCTTCCATTGTAACTCCCCCTTGCTCCCTCTTATCTTAAGAGGGGAAGGATCAACAGGGGCGTTAGACGGAGTGATTAGGAGGTTTGAAGATCCACGGAGCCGGTTGTCTCCTCATAAAAAAAGACCCTCGATCCCTTCCGGAAGGGATCGAGGGCCCTCGATTGAACGTTAACCCCTTTGGCCATAAAACCTTTCAAAAATTTCCACTCAGATAACATGCCCGATTTCGGCTGTCAAGATTCCCTGAAGCCCTCATCAGGCATGAACATAAACTTTTGTCTTCGTGGGTCTGGCCATCAGTTTTTCGAGTTTTGCCTGAACCTTCTTCCGTTCCGGATTCTTTTCCCATTGTTTCCAGTCGTCAACGCTCTCCCACGTGGTGATGACAATAAAATTAGAGTGGTCATTCAATGACCGAAGAGTCTCGCCAGAGATGTACCCTTTGGAGGGAACCACCTTTGTTCTCAACTCCCTGAGCATTTTTGCAAACTCCGCTTCCTTTCCCTTCTTCACCTTCCGATCGATGATGATCCTGACTGCCATAACCACTCACCTCCTCTTTTTTCTTCTATCTTATCCATTCTTTCTCAAGATTTCAAGAAGAAATTAAGAGGGGCATGGGAGAGGGCATCCATGCCCTTGGGAAACATTCTCGCCATGAAGTAGGGGCAATTCATGAATTGCCCCTACACTTTTTCCCCGGGGATGTGTCCGCCGATGCCAGGTTTCTCCCCTGCCCAATCCTTTTTCAAAAATCAATGCAAATTGAAAAATTAACATTGCAAAGTTAGCAATTATTTAAAGCCCTTTAATGCTAACTGCTCCTTGCTAATTTTGCATTTTGCAATGTTTTTTAATGGTAGCCTTCCAGTTCTCCCTTCGGGAGAATCCATTTGAAATCCTCAGGCTTCATCGTCTGCGGCTGGCGGTCGACACACATGATCAGATGGCCGTTCTCCCTGGTGATGCCGAGGCCGAAAATCTTTTCCAGATGGATCAGGCGCCCCATGATTTCATCCCACTTCCTTCCGTCGATGGACTTTGCGGCAGAACTCCTGTATTGGGCCTCTGCCAGCCTGTCCGCCGGGTCATAAAAGATGATCTCTCCGGCTGAGGCGCCTGCCAGGATCTTCGCCCCGCCATAGGGAGCATCCATCCGGCGAAGAACTCCATCACTGCTCCGGAAGAGTCCCAGCATCATGACCGAGCCTCCCATCAAAGCCTGGCAGAGATGTTCATGGGCCGTGCCCACGACATTGACCTGCAATCCGGGCCCCCTCGGATCGCTTACCGCGCACACCCATCCGCGGTCCACCACATTTCCGAGAATATTGAATGTCCCGCCTTTTGCGGAATATCCTGTCACCTTGCCCACATCGCCGTGAATTTCGAGTGTGCCCGAATGCATGACCATTCCGGTGAAGTTCTGGGTATGCCCATGAACACGGACCAGAGCCCCCATATTGAAGGCGCCGCAATATTCGCCGGGACTTCCGTAAACATCGAGGCTTGTATCGCTTGTATCCCCCGAGCCCAATCCCATGCCGATGCCCCGCTGTCCCCCGACCCTGTAGACGATGAATCTGCGCCAGCCTATCCGGTGAGCGTGATCGAGGAAAGGGCTGAGGACCTTCAGGGGATCGACTCCTTCAGGTAAAAATCCGCGTGCATCCACCACCAGGACGCGTTCTTTTCTCCCCGGCTTTTCCAGTTTTCCGGCATTGGCAAGGGTGGCATGGAAGATACCGTCCTGGGTATTCTGTCGATCGAGAACTCGATTGATTTGCTCCCGGACCATGTAAAGAAGCGCGCCCCTGTCTTTTTCCCCCGTCTCCCAGCCTGATAGTCGGTCGTGAATTCGGGTGAATTCCTCAACCGCTTGCAGGGAAGGCAGATCTTCTGAAATTTTATCCAGGGCGCTTTTAAATTCCCCGAACCCCCAGCGGGGAAGCCGTTCCCGGAGGAAGAGGGAAGGGGAGGAGGAGCTAAAATCAAATCGGTCCGGCTCTCCCGCGGAGGAGAGGAATCCCGGAGAGGGGAACTTCCCGTGGGGGATATCGATTCGGCGGCCGAATTTGTCGAGGACTTCGTGCCCCGTGATCTCCCCCCTCTCGTCATAAAAGACCCTGCTCACCATGCCCGGGTTGACCGTGAAGGTCAACGGGGCAATCGGGCTCTTCAGGATCCCAAGACGATAAAGCTCTTGCAGCCCCGCATCGCTTCCCTGCTTCTCAGAGCAGATGATGCTGACAAAACTTTGCCCGTCGTCATAGAGCATGGCCACATTGGGTCGGAGCAGGGAGGGATCGATGATATCCAGCCGCTCAATCGACCTGGCGTAAGGGTCGATTCGGCCGCAGAGATATTGGTAGGGGCCGTCCGGAGCGCTCTCCAGTTCCACCTCCTGAACGCGTTCGAAACGTTCTCTGACCTCGGGGGGCAGCTGGGAGAGGAGCCACCCCGTGGTTGGAGAGAAAGATTCTACGAGAGCGTCAAAGGGATACCGAAGATACTGGCTGAGCAGGTGGAGCTTGAGAGAGGCGACCGCCGTGTCGGTCTGGGCGAGCGGCGTTAAATTAAACTGGGTGACGCGATTGAGCATGGTGCGATAATTCGTCGTTTCCCCATTATGGGTCAGGGCCGTATGCAATTCGGAAAAAGGATGGGAATTCATCTGGTCCACCACCGAGCCCGTGGCCAGGCGCCGATGGATAATGTTTACGGGGGCCGGAGGAAGTTCCCACGGAAGGTGTCGGCCATCACTCTTCCAGCAGCCGGAATTTTTACCGCAGGAAAGCACGGCCGCCTTCTTCTGCGGATGGTCCACATAGTTTTCTTTGGTGATCCTTCGGGCAAGCCGGTAGATATATTCATCCTCGGCCTCCCGTAAAAATTCCTTGTTCCCCATGCAGTTTTCCAGGGTCAGATCCCGGTAACGCATCTGCCGGGGCGGCCAGATTGCTTCATTCAGCAGGTCCTTTTCGATAAAATGACAAAGCTCTTCCTGGCGAACTCGTACAAAGAATCGATAGACATCCCCCGGATCCTTTTCACCAAAGCGACGGAAATCCTCCTCTTTTCCCCCGGAGCCAAGCCGGTAAGAAATACGGCATTTCTTCAAGTCGCCATCATCATCGGCCACTTCAAGGCCCTTGAAATACTTCTCCGAGACCTCCTTCATGATCCCCAGGCGGGCGGTTAGGACTTCCTCCCTTGCCCTCTGTCGGATCTTCCCGGGATGAAGGCCGAGATCCTGGGCAAGATGTTCCGCCTCGACATCCTCTTGTGTGATGCCTTTGACCAATACGTGAAGGGCATATTGATCGAGGTGAAGCGGATAGCACCCCCCTTTCCAGATTCCCACGCCGTCCATGCCACGGTTTGCCATGCGGTCGAGCATGAGATCCATCACATGGCTCGGGATGAAACGGTTCGATACGATGGCCGCCACTCCGCAGTCCGACGGAGGAGACGGAGATTCAAGCCGGGGATGGCGTAAAGGGCGGATCTCCCCGGTCTGCTTCCCGAGTGGGGAATCAACCTCAGCTATGACTTTCCTGTGGCGGCGATGGTTCTGAACCCTCTCCTCCAGCAGGGACCACCTGATACAGTCATAACGGCCCCGGAGTTGACGGATGTCCTTCATCCCCAGGGCGGCAATCGCCCGGATGACCTGGGCCTGCAAGGCGGCGCGGAAGTTGATGATCTGGCGAGTGTTCAACTCTACATTGCGAAGCAACTGCATCTTCGGATTGACCGTGGAGATGCCGCTCCGGCAACCTGATTCGCAATTTCGATCCCTGACGCAACCGATGGCGACCAGGTCGGCCGTTCCGAGGACAACCCCATCGAGCCCCAGCGCAATTCCTTTAATGATGTCTCCCCAGGTGCGCATCCCGCCGCTTCCCATGAAGACGACATATTCTCTCAGGTTGGAGTCCATCAGTTTCTCATGACAGATGGGGATCGCATATTCCATGTGCATGCCCATCTGGCCTTTGATGATGTCGGGGGCTGCGCCTGTTCCTCCCCGCGGTCCGTCGAGCCAGACCTCGATCGTCATGTGATTGTCCTTGGCAATCCGGGCCAAGCCCGAAACGATGAACTCGATGTCAGGGGAAGGAGAGACCTTGATGCAGATGGCTGCTTTTCCGTTGATCATGCGAACGGCATCGATGAAGGCTTTGACATCCTCAATCGAATAGCAGTTGTGAAAAGGAAAAGGGGAGATGAGGCTCACGCCTTCAGGCACGCCGCGGAGCCTTGAGACGAGGCCGAAGACTTTTCTCCCGAGGAGGTGTCCGCCGACGCCCTGTTTGGCCCCCTGGCTGTAGGCGATGACCACTCGCCGTGCGCGGCGGATGGTCTCCTTGGTAACTCCGAAAAGCCCTGTCTTGAGCTGGGTTGAGACATACGGCTCCTCTTCGGCGGTGACAATGGGAACAAACTGGACCGGCATGGAAGAGGGATATTTTTTTAAAATCTCGCCGATCTCCCGATATTCGGGGAACAGGGTTTCTTTGTTTTGGGACCGCCGGGTCATTTCTTCGACGGTCATGAGCTTTCTTTCTTCCATCACCCGGCCCAGGAGGATGACTTGCCGCTCCGTCAGTTCGAGCGGATTCCACTTCGAATCGAGGATATAGAAGGTGGGATATCCGCCTTCTCCTGTGTCGAGCTGGCTCTTGAGGGACCGGGTTGCCAGAACCCTTGCGCGCCAGGTCCCGGGCCCAATCGATCCGACGGACATGCCGGCCCCGACAAGAGGGGTCTTGAGTCGAAGCGCCGGCGCCAGTTGCAGGGCAGTCGAAACTTCATCCAATCTCTCTTCGGTGATCTCATCAGGGTTCTTGTGGAACCGGATCTCCATGACATCAAAGCCATCTCCCAATTTACCGCTTGATTCCGTGTTTTTCAGGAGAAGGGTTCCTTGATCGCCGCCGGCCATACGGCCTACGGAAGAAATGAGCGAGGCCGGCCAGACATGGTCCTGGTCGAAGATCCGATAGCAGGCGGGCGGCATCTTTGCATCATAGAAGCGGTGCGGGAGAAGGGTCGGATGGATCATCTCTTTTAATTGACGATAGCGCCATCCATGGCCGGCCATGAGGCCTTCTCTTTGTATTCGTTCCCTGTTCGCCTGTTCGTTTCTTTTCAGGCGAACAGGGTCGTGAAAGATGTCATCAACCCTCTCCTCCAGGTCGTCAAAAATGACCAGGCGATTCTCCTCGCCCACGGTCTTTTTGATGTCTTTGAAGCCGGAGGCGCCAAGAACCTCAATGACCTGGATGTTCCAAACCCGGATGAGATTGGCTATGCGTTTGGCCAGCACGGGGATATCCTGGAGGAGTTCCATCCCTTCTCCTCTCAGAAATTTTTGGCGGGCCTGGGGATCTCCAACAAGCAGAACCGGCCAATCGATTTTGACTCCGTTGGCTCCTCGCTGGACCGTCTTTTGTGCATCAGCGGCAGAGCGGATGCCCCCGGCTCCGACGATGGAAAACCGGTGCCGGATTTTCTTCCCAACAAGCCAGCGATGGACTGCCGGGACGGCATCCGTGGTCGGGTAGTAGCCCTTTTCCGGGTCATAGTCGGAAGTAAGGCAGAGGACATCGAACGGGGACCGGATCAGAGATTCAAGCCTGGTCCGAAGCGAAAGGGAGGGCTGAAGCTCACTGCTGACATCTTGTTTCTCAACTTTTAATACGGCGCAGAGGACCGAAGATTCCGGAAAGAGACTCCTGAGGCCAACTCCCTGATTCAATACCGTTTCATCGACTTCGATTTCGATCAGGTTAAACGCCGCGCCGTTTAACCGGCCGGGCCAATTTTTCAAATCATCAGGATTCAACCTGAGGATGAGAGAGTTCGTCCTGTTTCCAATTTTAGAACGGAAACGTTCCACATCCCCCGGGCGGAGGGTTAAACGTGTGCCCAGGGTCGCAGAGGCCGCTAACATGGCTTCCAGCCAATCCTCTCCTCCCTCCATGGGAAGGAGGTCGAGGAGAACGGGGGTCTTTAAGGTGACGAGGCGGGAGGGTGGGGTCTCAATCTTTTCTCCATCGAACTCCAGGTACTTTGGCCGTCTGCCCAATTGAATGGCAATGGCATCTGCAGAGCTTTCGTAGAGAAGGTTCTGGGCAGGGCCGACGATATGAAAATGCCCGAAGCGAATCCCGTCATTCCCCGAGCCGCGATGCGGATCTCCCTGACCCGTCCCCGAAACAGGGATTTTACCTGTTGTTGCCTCCAGGTCGATCCGAGTGACGGCCTGGGAGGTCCAGTAGGGATCGTCGATCTGGAGGCAACATGGATGAAGTTCCACGGTCGTTGCGGGCAGGCCGGCGGCCACCTGGGGGCATCGTTCCAGGCAGGCGCCGCACCCGCGGCAGAGCCCTTCATCCTCGATCAGGATGAGCCGGGGATCGGATTCCCCGCGTTTCCGGACGCTATAGATGCAGGCGTCCACGCAGGTCCCGCAATGGATGCAATGCGCTTCATCAATGCGGACACGGTATCTTGGAAAGGTATTCCGTTTCTCATGGATCTTCTGGTCGAAACCTGTTCTCATGATATCCAGGAACCGGTGAAAGTCGGGACTGTTTTCAACCTCCCGGATGAATTCCTTCACCTGTTCGACCGGGAAATCCCCGGTATCGGCCAGGTATTTCTCCAGACCCTCAAAAATAGGAAGGTGCTTCAAATGGACCTGGCACTCTTCATCGCAGCGGCCGCAGTGGAGACAGAAATAGAGGGGCAGGGCTTTCGATAACTCCAGCTCCCCTTTCTCAAGGGCTTTCTTGATGGTCAGGAATTTTCCCCTTGCGGTCAGGGTTTCATCTCCCGTGGCGCGGTATACCGGACAACCGGCCACACAGGCGCCGCACTGGGCACAGGAAAGGATCTCCCTGGCGATACCTTGGAGTTTTTCGGAAACGATGGGGGTGCGGAGCCTCAATCTCTCCGCAGGAAAAAAAGAAAGAAGCCTGAACATGAGCCACTGGGAAGTGCTGAGTCCGAGGTCAAAGATGTCGGCCTGAAACAGGGCCTTCTGGAAAGAGCCCCAGCGCCCCGACGTGGCGAAAAATTTCCCCGAGTTGAGAATTCCGGCAGGGTCAACTTTTTTCTTATAACGGTTGAGTTGCTTCAGCTCTTCACGCGTGTAGAGATGGCGGAGAAAAGGCGTATTCCAGATGCCTATGCCGTAAGGCTTCCCGCCATAGGATTGGACAGCCAGCCTGAGCATCATCGGGATGAGCATCAGATCAAGATAAAAGATATTCTTCCGGTTGTCCGTGGCCAGCATCGCAAGAAAAAGCACCTCTTTGGGATTAACCAGATGGGCGATCGGATACAGCGTTACTGCCAAACGTTTCCCCATCTCGTTGACCTTTTCAATATAGGAGGGGGCCTGGTCGATGGGAAGGATCATTTCGCTTGCCAGAAGGGAGGGGCCCAGTTGTTTGATTGACATCGGCAGGAACCGTTTTTCCCAAAGGGCCTCGGCAAAAGCCCCGTCGGCAGGAACGAGTCGGCGTTCCGCCAGATAAGCCTCAAAAACCAGGGCTTCCTTTGCTTCCGGGAAAGCCATCAGAACCAGGTGACGGCGCTCCGCGGATGGCACGCCATTGGATGGAAGATTCAGGGCGTGAATGAAGTCAGAATGGTAGACCACTACGTCTTCGGGTTTGATGGAGGGGTTGGAAGCGGCTTCTTTCACGAAGTCATAAGCAGAAGAAGATGTTTTGAAGGAAAGAACAACCGGAAACCACCGGTCCGGCCGCTTTGAGACCCGGAGAACGGCCTTGATGATGATTCCCATCTGTCCTTCAGTGGAGATGAAGTAATGATTCTCCGGGTCATCTACCGAAAGATCCTTAATGGTTCCATCGGGTGTGATGACACGAAGGGAGACGATTTGATTCCTGACCGGGCCGTGACGGAAAGTGCCGATGCCCATTCCACCCGTTGCTATCCAGCCAATCAGAGTTCCTCCTTTGCCGGAGGCAATAGTGAAAAGGTCGAGTCCAAAGGGTTCGAGTTTTTTCTGGATGTCGAGAAAACGGGCTCCCGGACCAACAGTCAACTGGAGTGTTTCCGGATTGACCTCGATGGTATCCATGAGGCCCAGATCGATGAGGATTCCCCCCCGGGTCGGAACAGCCCCGCCATACCCCCAGGTTCCGGCTCCCCGGAGGGTCAAGGGAATCTTGTGTTCACGTGCGAATGCAAAGAGTTCGAGAAGGTGCTCCTCGGCGGTGGGTTGGAGAATGAGATCCGGAAGGCTCCTGAGCATCAGATCGCGGATTAAAGGAGGAAGATCGACATTGAGGTCGGTGCGATAATATTCGAGTTTCTCCGGATCGCCGATTTTCTTGAGGCCAGGATTGCGCTGTAAAAAATCATCAAGGTATTTTCTCCAGGCTGATTTTTTTTGTCTCTGTTTCACGTTCCTCAACTCCAACTGTTAAAGTGCAACGGTAACGGTAAAGATGCCCGTATCGTCATTCGGTTGCGTTGTTCGTCTTCCAAATCTTTAACCGCAACCATTTGACGATTTACGAAACGGGCTTCGTCACCGTAACCGTTTGGTTTTTATTCCCTAATCACCTTTTTTACAGAATCGGCAAATACTTCTCCAGTTCGAACTGGGAGACATGAGTCCGGTATTGGTCCCACTCGATCTTTTTATTCTCAATAAATTTTTGAAAGATATGATCTCCGAGGGTCTCTTTCACCAGTTCGCTTTGCTCCGTGAGCTGGATGGCTTCGTATAAATTCCCGGGGAGCGAGTCAATCCCATGCTTTTTTCTTGCCTCCTCGGACATCTCAAAGATATCTTCCTCAACCGGAGGAGGAAGTTCATATCCCTTTTCAATTCCCTTTAGCCCTGCGGCCAGCATGACAGCGAATGCCAGATAGGGATTGCAGGCTGGATCAGGGGACCGCAATTCCATGCGCGTTGCCTTTTCTTTGCCAGGTTTATACATGGGAACCCGGACAAGTGCGGAACGGTTCCTGCGCGCCCACGCGATATAAACCGGCGCCTCATAACCCGGGACGAGCCTTTTGTAGGAATTAACCCACTGGGAGGTGATGGAGGTGATCTCTTTTGAGTGTTTCAGAATTCCGGCCATGTAAGATTTGGCAGTCTTTGAGAGATGGAATTCATCCTTCGGATCGAAGAAGGAGTTTTTATCACCCTTGAAAAGGGACTGATGGGTGTGCATGCCGCTCCCGTTCTGTTTAAAAATGGGTTTGGGCATAAAGGTGGCATAGACGCCATGCTTCAAGGCTATCTCTTTGACGACGAGGCGATAGGTCATGGCATTGTCCGCCATCGCCAGGGCTTCGGCATAACGGAGATCGATCTCATGCTGGCTGGGAGCGACCTCGTGGTGGCTGTATTCCACCCGGATCCCCATGGCCTCGAGCGTCAGAATCGTCTCACGGCGGAGTTCGGTGGCCACATCCAGGGGAGTGAGATCGAAGTAGCCTCCCTTGTCAAGAAACTGTGGCGTTCCATCGCTGCTTTTAAAGTAGAAATATTCCAGTTCAGGACCGACATAGAAGGTATAGCCCAGGTCCTGCGCTTTCTTAAGAGTCCTCTTTAAAACCCACCGGGGGTCGCCCTTGTAAGGAGTTCCGTCAGGCTCATAGACATCGGCAAACATCCTGGCCACGGCGTTCTCTTTGGGCCTCCATGGAATGATCTGAAAAGTCTTAGGGTCGGGTTTGGCGATCATGTCGCTCTCATCAATACGGGCATAGCCCTGGATCGAGGAGCCATCAAATCCCATGCCTTCGTCAAGAGCCCCTTCCAGCTCATGGATGGTAATGGCAAACCCTTTCAGAAATCCCAGGATGTCGGTAAACCAGAGCCGGATAAATTTGACATCATTCTCCTTCGCCATTTTTAACACAGTCTCTTTGTCCATTTTCTCCTCCTTTTGTCGTTCACGAATTTGGCAAATGGTAACGAATTTCACGAATAATTTTTTTTGTTTTGATTCGCACCATTGGCTCTTCGTTCATGTTATACGTGTTTTTTTCAAACAAAAAGGCGTCTCTTCTCCCCGTAGCCTCCAGGAAAGACGCCTTTGTCTTTTCCAATACCCCGTCGTATGATTAAAGGGGACAAAGCAAATAGCGTGCCATAAATGTTTATCGGAGTCTCCGAGATTAATGTCATAACCTATCGATATTCCTAAAGATGATCCTGCATAAGAGAAGAAGTCCTGCCGGGGAATGGGTTCGATTCTTATGGGGAATGGTCGCTTTTCATCAGTCTGTTTAAAAATAACCATCGAATGATCATTGCCGCTGATCCTGGGGCGGGACAAGAAACGCCATCCCATCTAATTCTAATTCATCAACGCCCATCACTCAACTTCGAAATGCAGTTGACAAACGCCTCCTGTTTTCATAAAGTTATTTAAAGGAATGGAAGGGGAGGTTTTTATGGAGATTGAAAAATTTCTTGAACGGGCAAAGGCCTTGGAAAAAAAGAAGAAGGGAAAGAAAGAAGAGACGGAAAGGTTCAAAAAATTTTTCGAACGGTTTCATCTATTGAACCGGGCCTACCTGGATAAAGAAACGTTCGAAAAAGCCCAGGAATCCATCTCTTCAATGGCAGAGGTGATTGCCAACACGGTGCATTATCTGGATGAGGAGATCGCCCGCTTGAGAAACAAGGGAAGGAAGCTCCCCCTTGAAAATGTCGCACTTGCCGAGATGCAAAAGAGCCAGAAAAGAAATGAGATGTTGGTCGGGGAGTTTCTGTCAGCGAAGATGTCTTAAAATATGGGGCCACCCATTTAATCAGCTCCGCAAGCGTCAACACCCCCGCATCCAAAACCAACCCGAAGGGCTTTAAAACGCCCTCGTGTGCCGTGTGACTTTTCAAATACCGAATTACCGATGCCTGGCACCAAACCTTGGACACGCGTCAAGAAATAGGATTCTCATGGAAGCCGGAAATCAGGTGGCGCGGAGGGATTCGATGATATTCATTCGCGCGGCCCTCACCGCGGGCAACACCCCGCCCACAAAACCCATGATTAAAGAGAAGGCAATGGCTTTCCAGGCGATATCGAAGGTGAGGGTGAAATCAAAGGCCAGCTCTGAGAAGGTCTGAAAATTCATGGTGGAGACGGTGAGGAACCGGAGAAATGAGGCAAAGAAGAGGCCGACCAGACCTCCGATCAACCCGAGAAGCAAGGCCTCAAAGAGAAAGGCGCTCAGGATGCTTTTTCTCTGAAACCCGAGGGCGCGCATCGTGCCGATTTCACTCGTACGGGTGGAGACCGCCGCATACATCGTGATCATCGCGCCGATGATTGCACCCAGGGAGAAGATGATCGTGAGGGAGGTGCCGAGGATCCGAAGAAAGGTGGCCATCATCTCGGATTGTTCCGCATAGTAGCGGTTTTCACGCTTTGCCTCGAGGGTCAGGCGGGGGTCGTTTTCAATCCGTTTCTTAACCACATCAAACTGCGAGGGATCTCGCAATTTAAAGATGACAGAAGAGAAAGCATACCTCCGGAAGGTTTGCATCAGTTGATCCGCATCCCCCCAGACCTCAGAATTGAATCCGGTATTGCCGGCATCAAAGACTCCCACCACTTTCCATTCCCGTAATCCGAAGCGAAGCGTCTCGCCCAGACCGCTCCCTTCGAAACGTTCTGCTACGCTTCGGCCTGTGATGAGCTCGGATGTGCCTAACCTGGGAAGTCGTCCCTCGATCAATCTCGCCTGGGGACGCAGGGCAGGGGAACTCTTTCCGATTCCCCGGATCGTGATATAGTTCTCCTGTTTCGTTCCCCGTTTGTGGAGGCTGATGATGACGACGGACTCTTTTGCGAGAAAGGGTTGCCCGTCTTCACCGATGGCCACTTCAGGTTGGGTCTCTACGATGGAAGCCTGGTATCGGTCCACCCCGCTCTGAATTTCGGTTGCTGAACCCTTTCGAATGACCACGACATTGTCGTTGGAGCCTGTCTCCACCAGGGTCTTCTGCAAGCCCTGAGCCAACATCAGCATGGCGGCAAAGACAAAGACCACCAGGGCCATGCCAGAAGCGGTCAGAATCGTCGTGAGCCTGCGCGTCCAGAGGTTACGAATACTGTAAGAGAGAGGCACGCCCAATTAACCGATCCTCCTCAATCCATCCGCAATGCGAATCCTTACGGAGCGATAGGTTGGAACAATGGCTGCTATCAGTCCAATGATGATGGAGGCGGCCAGATCCATATAGATCGCCTCCTCAGCCACATTGAAAACCGGAAAGTAGTTGCTCAACATTTTGCCGACTATTCTGGCGACCGGAAAGGTGAGGACAATCCCGAGAAAGCTTCCGATCAGGGTGATAACCATTGATTCTCCGACGATCATCCCTGCAATCCGCCAGCCCCGGAAGCCCAGGGTTTTAAAAATGGCGTATTCCCCGATCCGTTCGCGGTAGGTCATGGACATCGTATTGGCGACGACTGCAATGATGATGATAATGACAACAAATGAGACGAGCTGGATCGCCATGATGATCGTCTCGGACATGGAGATAAAGGAGAGCTGAAAGGCCTTTTCCGTCTCCGTCAAGGTCTCTGCCAATGAATTTTTAAAGGTTCGATCAATGGCGAGTGCGACTTCTATGGCACGGTCAGGCCGGCTCACCCCAACCATATACCATCCAACCTGATCGGTACGGGCAGAGGCTCTCTTTTTCAACGTTTCATTGAGATAGTCCCAGTGGAAAAAGAACTGGGTTTCGTCGATGGTTTCATCTCTTCCTTGATAAATTCCCCGCAGGACAAAATCCCAGTTGCCCGGGAAGATCGTTCCTCTGAGGGTGACCGTATCGCCAATCTTCCAACCGAATCTCTTGGCCAGTTTTCGGCCTGCGACAAAAGCCTTCCGGTCGCGGAGAAACGCATTTGTCTCTTCAGGGGAGAGAAGAAATTCAGGGTAGAGTTGGAGATAGCTCTTTGCATCCACGGCAAAATTGGCAAAGAAATTCTTTTCATCGATATAAACCCCTCCGAACCAGTTGCCCCAGGAGACGACCTTCACCCCATCGACCTGCCGGATCTTGTCCTTGTAGGAGAGGGGCAGATGGAAGATGAGGGAGATGGAACTTCGGGTGACCAGACGCGAAGCGGAGGAAGCTTCCACCCCTCCATACCAGGCATTGATGAAGGTCCGAAGAAGGCCGAAGGCCAGGATGGCAACGGTGATGCCCAGGATGGTTAAAAAGGTTCGGAGTTTGTGACGAAAGGCATTTCTAATGAGGATCTTGAGAATGAACATCGTTCAAGAATCCCTTTTCCAGGCGTCTGATGACTCTCGCCTTTTCAGCGGCTCTTGGATCGTGGGTGACCATGATGATCGTTTTATGGGATTCACGATTGAGCCGGTCCATCAATTCGAGAATCTCTCTGGCTGCCACTTTGTCGAGGTCCCCTGTGGGTTCGTCTGCTACGAGGATGGTGGGATCAGTGACAATGGCACGGGCAATGGCGACTCTCTGCTGTTCGCCCCCTGAGAGTTGAGCAGGATAGTGGTCCATTCTCTCCTCCAGATTGACGATTCGAAGCGCCATCTCCACATGCTCGTTTCGTTGCCTTCGGGAAAGACCGGTGAGGAGAAGAGGAAGTTCAACATTTTCAAAGGCCGTGAGCACCGGAATCAGATTGTAGAACTGAAAGATGAACCCCACATTGACCGCCCGCCACTCTGCCAGTTCATTCTCGGAGAGGGCTGTGATGTCAATGCCTCCCACCCGTATGGCTCCGCTGTCCACTTGGTCGAGGGCGGCAATCAGATTGAGAAGCGTGCTCTTCCCGGAGCCGGACGGCCCCATCAATGCGAGAAATTCTCCCTCTTCAATGTTGAGGTTAATATCGGCCAGTACGGGAATGGTCCGGTTACCTCTCCGGTAGGATTTGCTCACATCGATGATTTCGACAATGGGTGCCATATCATTGAAATTCCAATAACCAAATCACAATAACCAAATAATCACCAATGACCAAATTCCAATCACCACCCCATTTTTGTCATGCTGAACTTGGTTCAGCATCTCGGTTTTTCCAAAGGGTGAGATCCTGAAACGAGTTCAGGATGACAGACGAAAGGGATGTCACATATCTTTAGATAGAGTTTATTTAGTTATTGGCCTGCCTGCGCGAAGCCGCTTCGGCGAAGGCAGGTGCTCGGTGTTTGGTTATTATCTATTTCTCCGCCACTTTTATCTTCAGCCCATTTCTTAATTTCTCAGGGGGATTGAGGACGATTTGCTGCCCAACTTTGATTCCATCAAGAATCTCAACCATATCACCGATCTTGACTCCGGACCTTACCGGAATTTCAATGACCCTATTCTCTTCAATGAGAAAGACGGTTTCCCTGTCTTTTTTATTCACGATGGCGGATTGGCTAATAGCCACACGGGGTTTCTGTTCTTCGGGTGTTGCCGGCCTGGAGAGAAAGGCAACCTTTGCGCTCATCTCCGGAAGAACACGGGAATCTTTATCGACGAAGCGGATTTTTACCATGACCGTTGCTTTGGTGCGATCAGCCGTCGGGACAATCGTATGAATGGCGCCACGGAAGCGGTCTCCGGGCAGGGCGTCGAGCTGGATCTCACAGGGTTGGCCTCGTTTGATTTTATTGAGGTTCGATTCCGAGACATCGGCCTCCACCTGGAGGGAATTCATATCCGCAATGGTAATGACAGCCGACTTGGCATTTGCCGCCGCTCCAATGGGAGTAACGATATCCCCGATATCCGCATTCTTCGTGAGCACCACTCCATCAAATGGAACCCGGATCGAGGTGTATTCAAGTGAAATATCGGCTCCTTCCAGGCCAGCGAGATTGGCTTTTAAGGTTGCCTCTGCCCCATCAACAGCCGCAGCCGCCTTTTCGTAGCGGGCAAGAGCAGAGTCGTAGAGCGATCTGGCCACATATCCCTTTGCAAGAAGGGCTTTATTGCGCTCCAAGTTGAGTTTGGCTTCCCGAAGTTCTGCCCTGGCTAGCTCAATGTTGTGGCGGGCCGCATTCACATTGGCCTCTGCCTGTTTTTTTGCCGCCTCAACATCCTGACTTTCGAGGCGGGCAATGATCTGGTCTTTTTTTACGCGGTTCCCTTCTTCAACCCCAAGCCAGATCAGGCGGCCCGTCACTTTTGAAGCGAGGGCGGATTTGCGCTGGGGAACGACATAACCGCTTGCATTGAGGACAGTCAGGGCTTGTGAGGGGTAGACCTGAGTAACGGTTGCGATCTGGACCTGAATGGCAGGAGTGAAGACGCCTTTGTAATAGAGAACACCTGAAAAGATGATTGCAAGAATCAGGAGAACCCAGAAGACGATCTTCTTCCGTCTGCGGGGCCGTGAGATAGCCCTTGTTTTTTCGATCTTCAGCTTTGAGAGGTCTTCATTAGCCACAGCAAAGAAATTCTAACATATTCCCATAGTCAGGACAACGAATAAGAATCCCTTTTTTTGAATAATATTTATTGATTTTTACTTTTATGGGTGATAAATTAAAAATATGGTTGATCAGAAAATTATTCAGACAATTTTCTGAGGGAACAATTGCATGATGGTCTCGTAAAAAGTCGAAAAAAGTTAAAGATCGTCATTCCGGCGGAAGCCGGAATCCAGTGATTTCATATAATTATCAAAACTCTGGACACCGGTTTTCACCGGTGAGACGACTTTTTACGAGACCATCATTGCATGGTTTTGTCAAAAGATGATGTGATTAAGCTGGTCAACGAATTTATTCAGGTCCTCCGCCAGCGACATGACATTCGGGAAGTCTATCTCTTTGGCTCTTTTGCCAAAGGCATGGCAAAAGAGTATAGTGATGTAGATTTAGCGGTTGTGTTGGGATCATTGGACAAATCCATTGCCCCCCCATATGATGAACATTTTAAAATCTTTCATGAGGCGCAAAAATATAATTCGCTTTTAGAAGTGGTCTGTCTTAATAAGGAAGAATTTGAGCAGGATGGAGGCGCTCTGGTCAGGCAGATAAAAAAGGAAGGAATAAGGTTGCTTTAGAGAAAGATAATAAGTCGAACCCCAATTGAGCGAAAAAAATAGTTCCTCCCCCCACGGTGGGGGAGGATTCAGGTGGGGGGGGAGGTCTCAGAGGTCTACCCCCATCCCTCCCTTCCCCCATCATAAGGGGGAAGGAGATGAGATAAGAAACAGCCAGGTGAATATATAAAACCATTGTTGAACAACATCGCGACAAGAAATTGTAATAATCTTTTCGCTCAATTGGGGTCGAATCATCCATTTTTCCAATGGAACTAAAGTTTTTTAGGACAAAATGGAACCAATGTTTTGGCCCAGAACTTGCCTCACTCACTCACTCACTCACTCACTCTCCTTTCCTCATCTTGCTGGTCCAGAGGGCCATTCAATTTTCAAACCGTTACCTTTTCGGCAAAGTTCGTGCAAAATAAAAGTTCACTGTCCCAACTTTCATTAAGCAGACAAATAACTTAACGGAATTAACAGCATCTTATAATGAGGTGGCCAATGAAAAGTGATAAGAGAGGAAAGGGAAAACCAGCCAAGCCTCCGGGGCCACGAAGTGCTTCCTCGTCTAAGATTAGAAGTGTTGATGGCATTTCCTCCGGTCGTCCCCATGCCTTCAGCATACAGCCTGAAGATATCGGCCTCACCAGGATGCTTAAAACGCTCAAACCGCATGATCACCTCTGTCTTATTTATGAATCGCAGGAGGAGTGGCGGGCTGCTGCGGCGCCTTTCATTTCCATCGGACTGAAACAGGGTGAGAAATGTATTTATATCGTCGATACCAGCACGGCTGAAGAAATCCGCAAATATCTTCTTGAGGAAGGGGTTGACGTAGCCTCAGCCGAGAAGTCCGGACAGCTTTCAATCCTGCATGAGACCGAGGCCTATACCAGGGAGGGCTCCTTTGACCCTGACAGGATGATTGCCCTGCTGATATCGGAGACGGAGAAAGCTGTTTCTGAGGGTTATCCAGCCCTTCGAACCACAGGTGAAATGACCTGGGTGCTGCGTGGACATCCTGGTTCAGAGAAACTTCTGGAGTATGAGGCAAAACTCAATAGAGATTTATTTCCCCAATATCCCTGTCTGGCCATCTGTCAGTATGACCGCTGGAAATTCGACCCTGAGATCATTAAGGGTGTAATCATGACGCATCCGTTGCTGGTGCGTGGTAGCCGCGTTTATCGCAACTTCTATTATGTCGATCCGGGAGAGTTCCTAAATAAAAAGCGTGCTGAAAGAGAGGTTCAGCGCTGGTTGAATAATGTGGAACGCGAGCAGAGGTTGTGGGATGAGCTTCGTGAGAGCGGAGAACGCTTCCACACCTCTGTGGAGACCCTGCTTGAGGGCTTTGCTATCCTTTCTGCCATCAGGGACAGTAATGGTCAAATTATTGACTTCAAATATGAATATATCAATGAGGCCGGCTGTAAAATGAATCAGAAGCCTCTCGAAGAGCATATGCGTAAAACGCTTCTGGAGTTATTACCAACGCATAAGGAAATTGGCCTTTTTGACGAATATGTCCGGGTAGTAGAGACCGGGCAATCACTCACTAAAGAATTCTTGATTTATGAGACTGTATACGGCAGTGGTAAACGGCTGAGACAGGCTTTTGATGTACAAATAACAAGGTTAGGAGATGGTTTTGTAACAACCTGGCAGGATATCACCGATAAAAAGAAAGGGGAGGAGTTATTAAGACAGAGTGAGGAGCGTTTGAAATTGCTTATTGAAAATTCAAAGGATGTCATCATCATGGCAGACTTGGGAGGAAGTATCATCTATTATAACGGCCCCCCCGAATATGGAATCACAACAGAGCAGGTATTAGGGAAGAACCTGTTCAGTATTTTTGACCCGGTGATTGCGGCAAGGTTGATGAATCAGATGAAGCGTGTAATTAAAGGTGGAGAAGCCTTAACTTTTGAGAATAATATACCTTGGAAAGGGGAATCATTTTGGTTCCTTAACCAAATGTATCCTATACGGGATAAAAAAGGTAGGATGATCGGTGTAGGGGGAATCGCACGAAACATCACTGAGCGCAAGCGGGGTGAGGAGGAATATAAAACTATTCTCCTCACTGCGATGGATGGTTTTTGGGTTACAGATACGCAAGGGAGGTTTTTGGACACAAACGACGCCTATTGTCGTTTGATAGGTTACAGGCGAGATGAAATGCTGACCATGAGAATATCGGATGTCGAAGCGGTAGAGACACCGGGAGAAACGGCTCAGCGTATCAAGAAGATCATGGAGGTTGGCGGGGATCGCTTTGAAACTCGGCACAGGTGTAAGGATGGGAAAATTGTAGATGTTGAGATCAGTGTTAATTATAACGATGCCGGAGGTGGGCGGCTTTTTGTTTTTGCTCGTGACATCACCGAGCGCAAGAGACTAGAAGAAATCCTGAAAAAAGAACAGCAGGAACTTAAGCTCATTATCGATTCTTCGCCAATCATACTTTTCTATAAAGATAAAGAAGGAAAATTTATACGCGTCAATAAGGCATTTTCTGAAGCGCTTAAAATGCACGAAGAAGAATTTGTGGGAAAAACAGTCTTTGACCTCTATTCCGCCAAGATTGCACAAGGCATGACAGACGATGACCAGGAGGTTTTTAAATCAGGGAGTCCTAAACTTAATATAATAGAACAATATGAATCTGCAAGCGGCATAAGATGGGTGCAGACAGATAAGATTCCGATTTGTGACAAAAATTGCATTCCGGTCGGTCTAATAGGTTTTGCACAGGACATCACCGAGCGCAAACAGGCGGAAGACCGGGAGCAACTCTCACACGAGGTGCTTACTCTGCTGAACCGTTGGGAGACTACCACGAACACAACTCGCGAAATCCTCTTGCTTTTCAAGAAGAAGATGGGCTTCGAAGCCGTGGGCATCCGCTTACGGGAGGGTGACGACTTCCCGTACTTCGAGACCAATGGCTTTTCCGAGGATTTCGTGCAGGCCGAGCGGCACCTGTGCGCATACGACAAAGAGGGAAAGATTGTGCGCGACGGAAAGGGGACACCGGTGCTTGAGTGCATGTGCGGAAACGTCCTCTGCGGCCGAACCGATGCCGCGTTGCCATTCTTTACGGCGGGCGGTAGTTTCTGGACCAACAGCACCACGGACCTGCTGGCCTCGACTACGGAGGAGGATCGCCAGTCGCGCACCCGTAGCCGCTGCAACGGCGAGGGCTACGAATCCGTGGCGCTGATCCCGCTGCGGTCGGGCGACGAAATCATCGGGCTGCTGCAGCTTAACGACCGCCGGCGCAACCAGTTCACGCTGAAGATGATCCATTTCTTTGAGGGGGTGGGCGCCAGCATCGGCATCGCGCTCTCCCGCAAGCGGGTCGAGGAGGCGCTGCGGATGGCAAGCGATCGGTGGCAGACCACCTTTGATGGAATTAAAGATTCTATTTTCTTACTCGACAAAGAGGGAGTCATTTTTCAGATTAATAAAAATGCGGCGGAATTGTTTGGCAAAACTGAAAAAGAGATACAAGGACATCACTGCTGGGAGATTGTCCACGGCACATCAGAACCGATAGCGGGCTGCCCTATTGTTAGGATGAAACAGAGTAAACAAAGAGAGACCATGTTTTTACCTGTAGATGACAAATGGTATGAAGTTACCGTTGATCCACTGCTTAATCAGGACGGTAATCTACTTGGTGCTGTCCATATTATTAGTGACATCACCGAGCGCAAGCAAGCAGAGGAGGCGCTGAAGAAAAGCGAGGCTCTACTCAAAGAAACTCAGCAGATTTCAAAAGTAGGCGGCTGGGAGTTAGATGTTGAAACAGGTAAGATTACATGGACAGATGAAGTCTACAGAATCTACGGTGTTTCAACGGACTATGATCCAAGCAATATTCCATCGGACATGTCATTCTATAAACCGGGCTCCCTTTCCGTCTTGAAAGAAGCATTTCAAAAAGCCCTGGATAAGGGAGAACCCTATGATTTGGAGTTGGAGTTCAATAGTGCAAAGGGCGAGGATCTCTGGGTTCGAACCATAGGAAAACCAACTCTAAGTAATGGCAGAGTGGTCAAAATATCGGGAAACATAATCGATATCACCGAGCGCAAGCGGACGGAAAAAGAACGAGAGCAGCTCTTCGAGCAGGTGCGTGTCAGCCGTGAAAGACTGCGAAACCTCTCCCGACGTCTGGTGGAAGTGCAGGAGGTTGAGCGCCGAGGACTCGTCCGAAAACTCCATGACGAGGTCGGTCAGAGTTTGACCGCACTGAGCATCAACCTGAACATCGTGCACAATCAATTGCCCCCTGAAACGGCGACGAAAATGGCAACCCGAATAGATGACTCTCTCAAATTAGTCGAGGAGACAGTGGAACGCATCCGGGATGTCATGGCTGAATTGCGGCCTCCGGTGCTGGATGATTATGGACTCATGGCTGCATTGAATTGGTATGGCAGACAATTCTCGGAACGCACAGGGATAGCCACCGCAGTGGAAGGAGAAGAATTAATGCCACGTCTTCCTTTAGCCACAGAGACAGCCCTCTTCCGTATAACTCAAGAGGCACTGACCAATGTGGCCAAACATGGCCAAGCCAAGCAGGTAATCATCAGTCTAAAATCAGAGGAGGAAAAATTCTATCTCACAATCGCTGATGATGGTATTGGTTTTGAACAACAACAACAACAACAACAATGGGGTCTAATTAACATGCGAGAAAGGGCTCAAGCCGTTGGGGGAACACTGAACATAGAAACCGCACCTGGAAAAGGAACGAAGGTGATGGTGGAAGTGCTGAGAAACCATTAAGGAGGCATTTTCGATTTGCGATTGCCGATTTTCGATTTGAGAAATCAAAAATCTAAAATCTAAAATCTAAAATCTTAAATTAAAAAGGGGCGGGGGAATATATGAATGAAGAACAGTTAAAGCAAAGAACTAAAAAATTCACATTACAAGTGATCAAACTGGTAGGATCATTACCACGAAATATTAAGGGGCGAGCAATTGGGAATCAGCTAATCCGTTCAGGAACTTCGGTAGGTGCAAATTATCGTGCTGCTTGTCGGAGCCGATCTAAAGCTGAGTTTATAGCCAAGATGGGGATAGTTGAGGAAGAAGCTGATGAAACGGCTTATTGGTTGGAATTGATCATAGAAGGTAATATAATGAAAATGGACATCATAAAACCATTACTTCAAGAGTCTAACGAGCTTGTTGCAATCATGGCAGCTTCTCGGAAATCGGCTTCAAGGCAAAAATAAACATAAAGATTTTGGATTTTAGATTTTCGATTTTCAATTTTAAAAATCCTAAATCGCAAATCGGCAATCGCAAATCGAAAATTGAAGTTCAATTGGGTTGAAGTTTTTTAAATCGCAAATCGGCAATCGGAAATCGAAAATAATATGTCTATCCGGGTTTTTCTCGCTGATGATCATACAGTGGTTCGAGACGGCCTTCGTGCCCTATTGGAGGCTCAAGCTGATATCACGGTGGTGGGTGATGCGGCTGATGGACGAAAGGCAGTTGATCAAGTTCGAAAACTTAGACCGGATGTGGTGGTGATGGATATCGCCATGCCGGGGTTAAATGGCATTGAAGCAACCCAACAGATTCGCGAGTCATGTCCCTCCACGCACGTAATGATCTTATCCATGCATTCTTCTCCGGAACATGTTTTTCGAGCCCTGCAAGCAGGTGCGCGGGGCTATTTAATAAAGGAATCTGCCGGTAAAGAAGTAGCCGTGGCTGTGCGAGCTCTGCACGCAGGTAGGCGTTACTTCAGCCGGCAGATTACCGATACTGTGATTGATGATTACATTCATCAACGTCAATTTTCATCTGATCGAAGTCCTCTGGGAAGTTTAAGCCCCAGAGAGCGAGAAGTCCTCCAACTCGTCGTAGAAGGGAAGTCCAGTGTTGAGATCGCCGAAATCCTCTTTTTGTCCCCTAAAACTGTAGAAACCTACCGCAGTCGGATCATGGAAAAATTGGGGATTCATGATCTTCCCAGCCTGGTGAAATTCGCCATTAAGCATGGACTTACAACCCTTGAGTAACCTGTGAAATCAGATGCTTGATACTTGATTCTGGATTTCGGAAGAAATAGTGACTCGGAGTTAAGAAGTCAGTATCCAGCACAAAGCATCCAGTAATTATCATCCAGAATGCGATTGTCGATTTTCGATTCCAAATCGTTAACCAAGTATGATGCGAAAAAGCAACCGATTCATAAGAGAACCTATATGAAGAAAAGAGGAGAATTTGAATTATTTATTTTTTTCGGATAATATTTATTAAAATCGCATCTGAAAACCCCTTCCTGTGGACGGGGATGAAAGATGCGTCTGCTGAAAGCAGAAAAAAGCCAACCAGATGCTGAAACAAGTTC
>JAGVBT010000130.1 GCA_020059605.1 Deltaproteobacteria bacterium | reverse complement strand
GAATTTTTTTCAGGGTCTCGTAATTGGTTGAATTCATTAGATCCTGAACCAAGTTCAGGATGACATTTTTGGGGAATTACCTAATTACGACACAGTCTCTTTGATGGGGGAGGGTCAGGGTGGGGGTGATATAAATTTTTTCTAAGGAGAATGAGATGAACCGCATCGTGACTAAAGAAGATTATATCCGGAGTCTCAAAGACCTTCACCATACGGTCTATTACAACGGCAAACGGGTGGAGGATGTCACCGAGCACCCTGCCCTGCGGCCTCACATCGAATCCGCCGCCCTCACCTATGAGCTTGCCCTCCGCCCAGAGCATGAGGATTTGATGACAGCCACTTCTCATCTGACGGGCAAGAAAATCAATCGTTTTACCCATATTCATCAAAGCGTGGACGACCTGATCAAAAAGGTCCAGATGCTTCGCCTCATCGCCCATGAAACAGGGTCCTGCTTTCAGCGATGTGTGGGGTTCGACGCCCTGAACGCCACCTACATGACGGCGTATGACGTCGATCAGAAATATAAGACCGATTACTTCGAACGGTTTAAAAAGTATCTGATCCACATTCAGGACAGCAATGTCATGGTCGTGGGCGGGATGACCGATCCCAAAGGAGACAGGTCGCTCCCACCTGCCAAACAGTCAGATCCTGACCTTTTCACCCATGTTGTCGAACGTCGATCCGATGGGATCGTGATTCGCGGCGCCAAGGCGCACATGACCGGAGGCGTCAATTCCCACGAAATTCTCATCATGCCTACACAAGCCATGCGGGAAGAGGATCGCGACTATGCACTTGCCTGTGCGCTTCCACTGAATGCGCCGGGAGTTATTCTCATTTTCGGCCGGCAGACCAATGAAGAAAGAAAGCTTGAGCAGGGAATCGATGCCGGGAATCCCTTTGGGGCCGTGGGGGGAGAAGCCCTGATCATCTTCGATAATGTCTTCGTCCCCTGGGAACGGGTATTTCTCTGTGGAGAATATGATATTGCAGGGTTGTTGGTGGAACGGTTTGCCACTTTGCATCGCCAGAACTATGGAGGTTGCAAGGGAGGCGTCTCAGATATTCTGGTGGGGGCCACGGCATTGGCCGCAGAGTATCAAGGAACAGCCGCTGCTTCTCACGTTAAAGAAAAACTGGCAGAGATGATTCATCTGGCTGAGACAATTTATTCAGGATCGGTAGCCTGCTCTGCCATGGGATATAAAACCCCATCAGGAGCTTACTATCCGGACCCCCTTTTAGCCAATACGACCAAACACAATGTCACCCGCCACATCTATGAAATCTCCCGTCTGGCCCATGATATAGCCGGCGGTATCGTTGCCACCATGCCCTTCCAGGGCGATTTAGAGAGCAGCGAGGTGGGACGCTATGTGAAGAAGTATCTGGCAGGCGCTGAAGGAGTGCCTGTCGAGGCTCGAATGAAGATCCTCAGGCTCATCGAAAATATGAGTGGAGGAACAGCCCTAATCGAATCCATGCATGGCGCAGGCTCCCCCCAGACCCAGAAGGTGATGTATGGCAGATTGGGAAACTTAGAACAGAAAAAACGCTGGGCCAAACGCATCGTAGGGATTGAATAAGCATAAAGCCCTAACACCAAGAAGAAATCAACCCATGGATTGGCGACCTTCACCTAATGCTCATCTATGCAAGGGGTAAATGATTAATGATTACGATGAAAGGTGGTATCGTGGAACAAAAATATAAAATCACGACTGCAGAAGTCGGCGCTGGGATAGAGAAAAATGGATGCTTTCCTTGGAAAAAGAGGATGGTTAAAATCTATTTCGTGGCCTTCCTCTCTTTTGGAGTTATCCGTCTCCCGTACCAGTAGTCTGGTTTTCTCTTAAGGTGCATGACGGCCGCTACGTAGATCACGTCTCCTTGCACAGCATAAATCAGCCCGTAAGGAAACCGCTGGACAAGGTATCTCCGAAATCGTCCCTTGACCTTGCGTCACATGCGTGGGTGCTTCACGATTTCAGCCGAAGCAACCTCAACCGCATCCAGAAAAGAGCGCCCCAACCCAGGTTGACAGTCTTCATAAAAAGCTGCCGCCTCACGCATCTCAACCAGGGCTTCGGGGTCAAAGATCAACTTCACCAGCCGAGATCCTTTCGGATTTGCCTGAATGCACGCCTTGCCAAAACACCCTTCCTTTCGCCTCGGCGCCAAGCCTTAAATCGCCGTTCTGCCTCCTTGACCCATGCCTCCTCCACTTCAGTCAACGGTACCCCCTCTACGCTCTGAATCAGCCGTTCCGCGAGGATTTCCCGTTCCTTAATGGGAAGGTTGATCGCTTTTCGCTCGATTTCAAGTAGTTCCGGACTCATTGACTGTTCCTCCTTGCTTTTCTATCATTGTGCCTCTTCCTTGAGAATTCTGCCGCATCCATTAAAATTCTTGTGTCGTTGTCGCAATGCATTTTCTTGCCCTCCAATATACACCAATTTCCGTTTTTTGAGAAGAGGGAGGTTTCATTTAATCGACCCAGGTTGTTTTCTTCCACTAAAACATCTCCCGGGCCTAATTTCGGAATAGAGATCTTATCTATTCTTAGGGGCTTACCCAGCTCATAAAACCTTGCCGCCTTCATCTTCTCCGTCATAAGGCCATCCCCTTTTTAGAAACACCTGATTTTTATCGTGTCATTGTTCATCCGCTATCATATTCGTATGCCGCAAAAATATCCCCCCGTCGATGTATCCAATATTTTCCTCTTGTCAAAATGGTTTATTTGGTGGATAGTCATACTTGAAATGATTGGCTTCATTTTATAAAAATGTCGCTTCGACTCGCAACCGAGGTGAGGGGGGATAGGATATTCTTACCACCCCCACCTTAATCCTCCCCCTTGCCTGCGGCAGGCAGGCATCAAGAGGGAGGAAAGTTTTTTTAAGGAATTGGATACCCCGCAGCTCTGCTGCGGGGTACTTCATTTCGGTCACAATTTTAAAATACTATGACATGAGGAGTTGAACCATGAGTCAACAGGATGGAAGGCTTGATTATCTGAAGAATTTCCAGTCCATTTTCGACGCTGCCCACAATGGAATCGTTGTCATCAATTCTGAAGGGAAAATAGTTGTCTATAATAAGGCCGCCACAATAAAACTGAAACTTAACTCCGACCAGATAATAGGCCGTTTTATCGGGGAAGCGATCTCGTGGGAAGTTTGGGCAGATATGGAAAGAATCTTGAAAACCGGAAGCCCTCAGATCGGCAAAAAGATTCCCCTTGAAGGCTCGACCATCATTGCCAACCGGACACCCATTTGGGTCGGTGGGGAGATTGCAGGGGTGATGAGTATCTTCCAGGATATATCCGAATATGAAAGGATTGTGACGGAACTGGAGACATATAAAAGTATCAACAAAGAGTTGGATGCCATTATCGAATCCTCCTATGATGGCTTATATATTACCGACGGTCAGGCCAATACGCTTCGTGTCAACAAGGCTTATGAAAGAATTTCAGGGCTCAGGCGGGAAGATCTCATTGGTTGCAACATGAAAGAGCTCGTGGAGAAAGGGTTCATTAACCAGTCGGTATCTCTTGAGGTTTTGAAACGGCGCGAGCCGGTGACGATTATGCAGGAGATTTCAGGCCAGAATACTAAGAAGAAAGTAATCGTTACCGGGAACCCCATTTTTGATGAAGGAAAAAATGAAATTATTCTGGTCGTTACCAATGTCAGAGATATTACTGAGCTCGAAGAATTGAGAGAAGAGTTGGAGCATAGGCGTGATCTGTCCGAAAGATACCTGTCCGAACTCACTGAACTCAGATTAGACTTATTCCCCAAAGATGACATTATTGCTCGAAGTGAAAAGATGAAGAATATCATTCGAGTGGCAGTTAAAGTGGCCCAGGTGGATACTTCCATCTTAATTACTGGTGAATCAGGAGTGGGGAAAGGTAAACTTGCCAAGTTGATCCATCAAACCAGCAAACGTCAAGACAACCCCTTTATCAAGATTAATTGCGGGGCCATTCCGGAAACTCTTATCGAAAGCGAATTGTTTGGTTACGAAAAAGGAGCCTTTACCGGGGCCAGGACGGAAGGGAAAGCAGGCCTTTTTGAAATCGCTCACAATGGCACTATCTTCCTTGACGAAATTGGAGAACTGCCACTTCATTTACAGGTTAAACTTTTGGGGATTTTAGAGGATAGACAATTGATTCGAGTAGGGGGAACCAAATCTAAAAAAGTCAATGTGAGGGTGATTACGGCGAGCAATAGCGATTTAAAGAAACTGGTAGAGGAAAAACGATTTCGAAATGACCTCTTCTTCCGATTGGAAGTCATCCCTCTCCATATTCCTCCGTTGAGGGAACGGAAGGAAGACATTCTTCCCTTGATCCGGTATTTTCATAACTGTTTTAATAGTTCCTACGGGATGAACAAGAGATTCTCACCTGAGGCAATTGATTGCCTTCTTAATTATCATTACCCAGGAAACATTCGAGAGTTAGAAAATATCATTGAACGATTGGTTGTTGTCGGAAGGGATGATTTGATTTGTTTAGAAGACATCCCGAAGTACATATTTGAGAGCCCGGCTTCCCTTGAGAAATCTTCCCATAAACCAACCCAAAACAACCGATTGAATTCCTCTATCGCCTCTTATGAAGCCCACCTTATAGAGAATATCATCAATCAATACGGAACAACCTATAAGGCGGCTGAGATATTGGGGGTCAACCAATCGACGATTGTAAGAAAGATGAAAAAATACAATATTAACAGAAATAAAGATGCTAAACTGCATTAAACTTCTATTTTGCATTGTTTTTTAATGCATTTACGCATCAATACCTCTTCTGGGCGGCCCTCGTTTTACATGATTGAATAATAATATTAAAATGTTACGTTTAAACATTCTTTATGGCATAATCTTTGCTGATTTTCTAAAGAATTTATTGACAGATGCTTATGGTTTTGATACAAGCATTTTTATTACTAAATTTTGTCTAAACAAAAAGGAGGTGAAAAATGAGAAGGTTACTAACTAACTTTTCTTTGATGGTATGATCCATTAAAAAGGAGGGAGGGAGAGATGATGTCAAACCACATTTCGAGAAGAAGATTTTTAAAATATATGGGGGCAACTGCTTTATCGACGGGTTCTCTCGGTCTACCAGGAAAGGTCTTGGGGCAATCGAAAAGGCCCATTCCCACGACGCCTATCAAAATTGCGGCGGTGAGTTTCCTGACCGGTGCGGCAGCGGCTCCTTTTGGTATTCCCGGTGATAATACCTATAAAATGCTGGCCGATGTTGTTAACAAGGAAGGCGGAATATTAGGCCGGAAGATAGACTTGCAAAGCAAAGATGAAGCAGGAGGCGTGGACGCCCAGGTCAAACTCTGCCGGAAATTGATTCTTGAAGACAAAGTCGATGTCGTATTGGGCTACATCTCATCGGCATCCTGTTTAGCCGTCCTTCCGCTATCCGATGAATTGGGCGGTTTGATTATAGCCTATGACTGCGGAACCCATGAGTTGATGGAAGGGGCAAAATCTCCTTATGAAGTTCCAAAATTCAAACTCGGTTTCAGAAGCAAGGCCCACCTCGGCATCGATAATATTGCATTAGCTCTGTATATCAAAAAAAATTATCCCAATATTAAAAAAATTGCCGGGATCAACCAGGATTATGCGTGGGGAAGAGATAGCTGGCTCATCTTTGAAACAGCCATGAAGAGACTGATGCCGCAGGCTGAGGTGGTGAAGACCTTATGGCCTCCTCTCGGCAACACCGATTTCACCGCTCATATCAGCGCTTTGATGGGATCGGAGCCGGAAATCGTCCATTCTTCTCTCTGGGGAGGAGATGCGGTCACCTTCTCGAAGCAAGCATTAGGAATGGGCTTTTTTAAGAAAATTAGAATGGCTTATTCACGCGGGGAACCCTATCCTCAAGAGGTGGGAAAAGATTATCCCGAAGGTCAGATTATCTGCTGCGCTGGGACTCACTACTTTCTATTTACGCCAAAAGATAAAGCTTCCGCAGACCTGCAGAAGTGGTTTGTAGGGGAATATCATAAGAGATACGGGAAATACCCCACCTATCCCTGTTACCATGCCTTTCAAGCATTTTACGCCTACAAGCATGGAGTAGAAAAAGCAGCCAAGGCAGGAGGTGGGTGGCCAACCGTTGATGAAATTGCAAAAGCCATGTCAGGCTTATCTTTCCCAACTCCGTCGGGGATGCTGACGATCAGGGAAGATCACAACGGGATTGAGGACTGTTTAGTCGGAATCACAAAGCTAACACCCAAATATCCTTTTCCGGTTCTTGACAAAATGGAGGTTTTCCCAGCCGCTCAGGTCAACGCGCCTATCGGCATGAAAACGGTGGACTGGATCAACAGCTGGAAGTAGGATTGTTCGGAAAATAAAGGGAACGTCTAATGCCAACGGTAACGAGGCCCGTATCGTTGTCAGAAGGATACGTTTATCGTCTCTTCATTTTTACACGTAACCGTAACCGGCAGCCGAAACGCCTGCCTGCGCGAAGCCCCGCCTCCAGAAGCCTTGCGGAGGCCAGGCGCTTCGGCGAAGGCAGGGGCTTTGTAACCGTACCCTTAACCGATCAACCCTAAACCAAACTGGCTTCATAGCCCTAACCTTTTACTAATGAGTCCATAATTGAGTAGACATATTCTTTCGGTCGGTTAGCTCATCACCGTTCACCCTGAGCCTGTCGTAGGTTCCAGTTTCGGTGTCCATATAATTATGGACTCATTAGTAACCTTGCCCCGGGAGTATCGCGCATCATGTGGATCATTTATACCCTTAACGGCTTATATTTTGCAGCCCTCTTATTTCTTATCTCCCTGGGACTTAACATCATCCTGGGGGTGATGGGAATCCTCAACCTTGCCCATGGCTCTCTATATGCGTTTGGGGCATTCATTGCCGCCTGGATGATTATCACCCTTGGGACGGAGGTCCCACCGTTTATTCTCTATATATCACTCTTAAGTGGATTGGTCGGGGTAGGCATCGTCGGGTTTTTAATGGAAAAATCCTTAATCCGATTCATGTATAAACGGACCCTTGAGTATCAACTTCTGCTCACCTTCGGAGCGTTGATGCTCCTTGAAGATGTCATCAAGATGATATGGGGAGGACAGGCTTATTATGCCTCTGCCCCCTTTGTTCTATTAGGGAAAGTCGATATTGGAAGTCATGTTTACCCGACCTACTTCCTATTCGTGATGCTTATCGCCTTAATCGCAGGACTGTTTATTTGGTTTTTTATGTCAAAAACAAAACTCGGGATTATGCTAAGAGCCATTTCTCTGGATAGAGAAATGGCCACCGGATTGGGGCTTGATATTGACAGACTCAGCACCTTCGCCTTTGTGCTTGGATCAGGACTGGCTGGCCTGGCTGGGGCTTTGGTGGTTCCCACAACCCCGGCCCTTCTGGGATTTGGCCATGAACCCCTCATCCTTGGTTTTATTGTGGTGGTCGTGGGCGGCCTTGGAAGTCTCAAGGGCGCGCTGGTGGGATCTCTCCTCGTGGGTTTTACCAGGTCTTTCGGGATTGCCGTATTTCCGGAAATCGAATTGCCATTATTATTCTTAATTGCCGGAATTATTTTAGTCGTTAAACCAGAAGGTCTTTTCGGGAGATAGAAGGCGGGCTTAAAGGACATGTCTAAAAATCCAAGATGGATCGTATATCTGTTGATCTTCATCGTCTTACTATTTATCCCCCGGATTCTCTCTATCCATGACCTCATGCTCTTCGAATATGGAATAACCTTCGCCATTGTGGGATTGGGTTTCAATCTCCTTTTAGGATATACCGGCCTTTTATCTTTTGGTCACGGCGCGTACTTCGCCGCAGGGGCCTATACCGTTGCGATGATCGGCAAGTACTTCCCGCAGGCCTATTCCCTCGAGATATTGATTCCAGCAGCCCTCTTCTTTTCAATGGTACTCTCCATCATCTTCGGTTTTGTCTGTGTAAGGCATACAAAAATCTTTTTTTCTATCCTTGCCCTCTCTCTTTCCATGCTTCTCTTTGCCTTATTATTCAAACTCTATCACATTACAGGGGGATCCGACGGGCTCCGCGTCCCCCTTCCCAATCTGTTTGGAATGTCATTCAAGGGAATCAGGAGACCCGAGTTTCTTTCAGGAACCTATTATTATTTCTTGTTGGGGATGTTCACCGTAAGCTTCCTGGTCATGAAAGGGATTGTCGGCTCCCCTTTTGGTAAAGCCCTCCAGGCCATCCGGGATAACGAGGTCCGGGCCGAGTTAATTGGCATTCGTGTCCGTCGGTACCGGCTTTATGCCTTTGTTATCTCCGGAATGTTCGTTGGGTTAGGGGGCGCTCTATGGACTTTTGTCAACGGTCATGTCACGGCGGATTTATCCCACTGGGTTTTTTCAGGTGAAATCGTTTACATGACCTTGCTCGGCGGTTTCGGGATATTTGAAGGACCTATCATCGGCGCCATGATTTTTACCTACTTAAAGCTATATGCCATGGGAAATACGCAGTATTGGATGTTTGTGATCGGGGGAACGCTGATTGTTCTCGTCCTCCTCCTTCCGAATGGCGTCGCAGGAGCTTTTTCAACCCTCTGGTCCAAGATAAAAAAAAGTGATTGAGGGAACTTCATGTTAACGATAGACAATTTGAAGAAATATTTCGGATTCGTCAAAGCCGTAGATCATGTCAATTTGGAAATCAAGGAGGGCGAGATTGTCTCTATCATTGGAACCAACGGAGCTGGAAAAACAACTCTGGTAAACTTAATCAGTGGGTACATTAAGCCGGATAGCGGACGTATCCTATTTTTAGACAAGGATATCACCTATGCTTCCCCTTATGTCAGGATCAAATTGGGTGTGGGCCGAAGCTTCCAACTGATTCAACTCTTCACAAATAGTACGGTTTTGGATAATGTTAGAATCGCCCTTTTCTCAAAATATGGGATGATACGAAGGGGACTGTTGCCGGCGGATCGTTATTCTACCGTCACCGATGAAGCGATCAAGATTCTGGATAGTTTTAGCATGTCCGAAAAAAAGAATTTGACTCCCAAAGGCCTTTCGGAAGGGGATTTGAAAATTCTTGATATCGCCATTGCCTTTGCATTGAAATCCAAATTACTTTTATTGGACGAACCTACCAGCGGAGTAGCTACAAACGATAAATTTAAAGTGATGGATTCCATAGTCAAGGCAATAAAGAAGGAGGGAATATCAACCCTCATTATCGAGCATGACATGGACATCGTTTCAGGGTACTCGGACAGGGTTATTGTCATGCACGAAGGCAAGATCATGGCAGAAGGCAAACCGGATGAGGTGATGGAAAACAAAGAAGTCAAAGCCACCGTCTTCGGTATCGTGAGTTAATGGAAATGCTGCTCAAAATTGAAAATTTAGACGTTTTTATAGGTTCGACCCAGATTTTAAGAAATATCTCATTAGGGGTGAATGAAAGGGAAATAGTCTGTCTCCTGGGTAGAAATGGGGCGGGAAAGAGTTCCATTATTAAGAGTATCATTGGCCTCTACCCTTCCAGATCAGGGAAGATCTTTTTCAAAGAAAAAGACATTACTCCTCTATCCCCGCGAAAGAAAGTCCTTTCAGGAATAGGATATTCTCCCGAAGATACAAGAATTTTTACGGAACTCACCGTGGAAGAAAATATTAACCTTTCGACTTGGGTTCGCGGAAAGGGAGAGATATTTAGTTATGAAAAAATTTTTTCTATTTTCCCAAAGATTAAAGATTTCTTGGACAGAAAAGGGCTTAACTTGAGCGGCGGAGAGAAAAAGATGGTCTCCATTGCCAGAGCCTTAGCGCTTAATCCCTCCTTATTGCTGTTGGATGAAGCCTTTGAAGGACTGGCCCCTCTCGTGGTAAATCATTTTATGGAGGCATTGAACCAGATCAGAAAATTGGGAGTGACGATACTTTTAGGGGAATCGAACGTCCGAATCGTATCGCAAGTCACAGAGAGGACCTATATTATAGAAAGAGGAGAAATTATTTTTGAGGGGCATCCTCGGGAAATTCTCGAAAACGAGAAACTCTTGAAGCTGGTCGGAAGGTAAAAACAAGGTGTAAAAATAAAACCGAGGTCCCGAGCCAAATCTTGAATCCGGTCCAGGACCTGGTTCGGGATGACAAAGCGAATGTAAATCCTTGTTGTCGTGCTGAACTCGTTTCAGCGTCTCTTCTTCATTCATGGCTTAGCGCACCTGCTACCCCTTGAGGCTCAGTATGGAGAAAATCGCTTTATTCCGGACCACCAGGAGAATTCTTTTGGGGCTTGGGTCCGTTGAAAAAATAGGTGTGGAAGCCCAGCTCCTTAAAGCGAAGAAAGTTCTGATCATCACCGACCCGGGGGTAATTCAGGCCGGTCTTCTCGAAACCGTTAAAAAATCCCTCGAGTCCGTTGCTCTTCCTTTTGTTGTTTTTGATGGCGTGGAGCCCGACCCCAGAATTGAAGTGGTTGAGAAGAGCGTTGGAAAAGCAAAAAAAGAAGGAATCGATCTCATCATCGGTTTTGGAGGAGGAAGTTCCCTCGACATCGCCAAGGTCACTTCAATCCTTATCACCAATCCCGGGAAGATCGATTCTTTTTTTGGAATCGATCTCGTCCCCAATCCGGGAGTCCCCGTAATCCTAATTCCAACCACGGCGGGGACGGGGAGCGAAGTCACCCCCATCGCCATTTTATCCGACACCAAAGAGAAATTAAAAAAAGGGATTGTCAGCCCAACCCTCTTCCCTGAAGTGGCCATTGTCGACCCTAAGTTGACCATTGGCCTTCCCCCTTCTGTGACCGCCTTCACAGGAATGGATGCCTTAACCCATGCCATTGAATCCTACGCTTCTATCAACGCCACTGATTTGACGGATCTCTTCGCCCTCAGAGCCATGGAGCTCTGTTCAAAGAACTTAAGAATGGCCTATGCTCATGGCGAGAACCTGGCGGCCCGCTCAAACATGATGGAGGGAAGTCTCCTTGCAGGAATCGCCTTTGCCAATGCCGGCGTCGGTGCGGTCCATGCCTTTGCCTATCCTCTCGGAGGAGAATTCCATCTTCCCCATGGGCTCACCAACACGTTAATGCTCCCTTACATCATGCGGTATAATATTCTGGGTTGTCCCCATAAATTTGCGCAGATGGCAAAGGCATTCGGCGAAAAGGTGGAAGAGCTCTCAGATCTGGATGGTGCAGAGGCGGCTGTAAGATTCGTAGAACGTCTTTCCGACGATCTCAGGGTCCCGCGAAGACTCAGGGATGTTGGTATCCCGGAGTCTGCCATCCACGGATTGGCGGACGGAGCCATGAAAGTAACCAGACTTCTGGCCAACAACCCAAGAAAAATCGCACTCGAAGATGCTGTCGCTATCTACAACTCTGCCTATTAATCCCTCAAAAGAAAGGCAGCTTTCATGAAAGGTTTCTTCAATAAAATTCTGAGGATCAATCCCAAAATAGAAACCTATCAGCAATTAATGATCCCCACATGATTTAAATCCACAATAGCATCGTTGTCTTTTAAAACTTCCATATTAACCATTACATAAATACTTTTTAAATAATGTGATTGGGCTTTGAGCTGTCCTAAATAATTTCCCACAATATGGAATATAAAATTCATAATATGGTATTTTTTACTTGACATCTTGAGCCGAAATCTATATTCTCCATTCTGTGGAAAGGGGTGATGATTTGGATAGCCACCACAATCATCTCGAAACCGAAGCCCAAAAACAAGCGGGAGCTCAGAGTATACGGAGAACCATTGCCTTGCTCCATGTGATTGCTAAATATAATGATCATGGAGTTAATTTATCTAAAATTGCCAGAAAAGTTGGCCTCCCCACCACGACCGTCCATCGCATCCTTGCCGTTTTGGTTGAGGAAGGGTTGGTCGCCTTCGATCCCGGCACGAAGCTCTACCATCTCGGCATTGTGCTTTTCACGTTTGGGATTGCCGCCCATCAATTTGCGATTCGGGACCAATTCCACAGCACCCTTGAACGGATTGCACAAAAAACAGGAGATACCGCTTACCTGGTGATGAGATCTGGAATTGACGTTTTATGCGTGGACCGTGTGATCGGATCATATCCCATCCAAGTTTTGACCTTTGAAATTGGTGAGCGGAGGTCCCTCGGTATTGGGGGAGGAAGTATTGCTCTTCTGGCTTCCTTACCTGATGACCAGGCAGAGGCGATCATTGCTGCTAACGCTTCTCGCTACTCCTCTTTTAAGAAAAACACCCCGGGGGATGTTAGACGAATGGTCTCTCAATGCCGGAGACTGGGATACGGTCTGAGCGTTCGAAACGTCAACCCGGATACGATTGGAGTCGGTGTTCCAATTTTGAATCAACAGGGTCAGGTCATCGCCGCAGTCAGTGTTTCAGGCATCGCTAAAAGAATGGGACCGAGCCGGCAGAAAGAAATTACAAAACTTATAAAATCCGAGATAAAAGCGGTCGGTCTAACACCGGGGGAACTTTTAAACCTCGAGTGAAAGGGAAAATGACCAAACAGGCTGATGTGGTTTTTGTCAATGGCTCCGTGATCACGGTCGACAAGAAGGACCAAATATGTGAGGCCGTCGCCGTAACTGGGAATAGGATCATTGGCGTAGGAAACTCACCCGAAATCAGAATCCTGGTCGGTCCAGAAACTCGTATTCTTGATTTGAAGGGTCGAAGCCTCCTTCCGGGATTTGTGGATGCCCATTGCCACGCGGGCATCTATGGAGCAGTTCAGCTCCAGGTTCAATGTTGCTCCAATTATGTGAACTCTATAGAAGAGATGAAACGACAAATCGCTCTTCGGGCTGCTTCAACACCACCGGGAGAATGGATTATCGGCAGAGGTTATAACCATCTCCAACTGAAAGAAAAACGCCACCCAACCCGCTGGGATTTTGATGAAACCGCTCCAAATCATAAAGTGTTTATCACCCGGACCTGCGGTCACATTGCCGTAGCGAACAGCCGTGTCTTGACCGAATTCGGAATAACGAAAGACACCCCTGACCCTGAGGGAGGTAGAATTGAACGGGATGGCCAAGGAGAACCCAATGGGGTCCTCTACGAGCAGGCCATGTTGCAAATCAGGATGAAGACCTTCCCTTCCTCCAATGATCTGAAAAAAGGGATGAAGCTCATGAACAGGGATTTCCTAAGTTTGGGTATAACAAGTGTCCATGATGCAAGCGGAATGAATCCCGAAGAGATCCGAACCTTCCAAAGGGGGGTTACTGAAGGTTGGGTCCAAGTCAGGCTATACTTGATGTTCCGTTCTTCCGAACCTTCAAACCGACTTGGGGAGATCTATTTACAATCTGGCCTGGTGACCGGATTGGGAAACGAAAAGCTTCGTCTCGGACCTTATAAACTCATGCTTGATGGCGCAGGGAGCGGGGGTTCCGCAGCCATGCGAAACCCCTATTCACACAATCCCGCCGATTTTGGCATTTTGTATATGGACCAAGATGAACTGAACAGAAAGGTTCTTAAAGCCCACGAAGCGGGTTACCAGGTCGCCATCCATGCCATTGGAGACAGGGCCATTGAGATGGCTCTCTTAAGCTTTGAAAACGCTCTCAAACAATATCCCCGCCCGAACCATCGTCATCGGATTGAGCACTGCGGTTTTTTGGATGAATCCTTGGTAAACAAGATTCGTGAACTGGGTATTGTTCCTGTTCTTGGAGTTCCTTTCCTTTACGAGCTGGGAGACACCTATATCGATGTCTATGGTCTGGATCGCCTCAATAGCATCTATCCGCTCCATAGTCTTCTGGAAAAAGGCATTAAAGCTCCTCTGAGCTCGGATGCCCCAGTGATCGAACCTAATCCATTGCACGGGATTTACGCTGCGATTACTCATAAAACGAAAACCGGAAGGATCATTGCACCCGATGAGCGTGTCAGCGTCATGCAAGCCCTTCGAGCCTATACACTCTCCGGGGCCTACGCAAGTTTTGAGGAGGATATCAAGGGCTCCATTGAAGTCGGAAAACTGGCGGACCTGATCGTCCTCTCACGAAATATATTAGAGTGCCCGCCGGAGGAAATCCTGAACACCTCGGTAGACCTGACCATGGTTGATGGAGTGGTAGTATATCAAAAATAAAAGGAGGAAAAAGGTATGAAGATTAAGAAATGGGGGAGTGGAGTTTTCGTGGGTTTTTTCTTCTTTTCCTTATTTTTTGCGTTTCAGGCGATGGCTGCCGATTTTCCGACAAAGCCGGTCACGCTCATCTGCCCCTGGCCTCCGGGTGGGGCCGTTGATACGTTCTTCAGGGTGTATGCAGAGTCTACCAAGAAATATCTTGGCCAACCTGTGATCATTGAGAATAAGCCGGGAGGAGCTGGAACAGTGGGTCCGGCGGCCATGGCGGCTACGGCGAAACCGGATGGTTATACCGTGGCCCAAATTTCCGTAACACTATTCCGTTATCAGCATATGATGAAGGTTGACTATGACTCTTTAAAAGATTTTACCTATATCCTTGGCCTCAGCGGCTACACATTTGGTGTGGTCGTTAAATCGGATGCGCCATGGAAGACCTTCGATGAGCTGATCGCTTACGCAAAAGACAATCCCGGGAAGATCACTTATGGTTCCCCCGGAGCGGGTACAACACAAAATATAACGATGGAGAGGATTTCAAAGGATAGAGGCATCAAATGGATTCATGTTCCAATGAAAGGGACAGGGGAGAATATGCCTGCCCTCCTCGGTGGACATATTAATGTTGCTGCGGATTCGACAGGGTTTGCCCCCTATGTGGATTCTGGTCAGATGCGTCTTTTAGTTACTTTCGGGGAGAAACGCACCAAAAAATGGCCGCAGGTTCCCACACTAAAAGAACTTGGATACGGGATTGTAGTAGAATCTCCTTTTGGATTAGCAGGCCCGAAGGGAATGGATCTCAAAGTAGTTAAAATTCTGCACGACGTCTTTAAGAAAGGATTGGAGGATCCAGAAACTCTAAAAATTTTGGAAAAACTTGATATGCTCTATGCTTATAAAAATACAGAAGATTATGTGAAGCAGGTCAAGGAATTATTTGAGGAGGAGAGGATTTTGGTAGAAAAATTGGGGCTGAAGAAAAATTGATATTTGCCTTGAAGACCAAGAGGAAAAGTGAGACGAGCAGATCTTTTCAGTTCCGTTTTCTGGATCATATTGGGTGGCCTCATCTGTAAATGGGGATACCGTCTCGATTTGGGAACCCTATCTGAACCCGGTTCCGGCTTCATTATCTTCTGGATGGGAATCGTAATGATGGGGTTATCTTTAAGTATCTTCCTGATCACCCTTTTCCGGAAAATAGAGCCCGTGAAAAGAGCATCCCTTTGGTCGGGAGTCAGGTGGCACAAACTCATTTTTGTTCTCGTCTCACTTCTTCTCTATACCTATGTTTTGGTCCCATTAGGCTTCCTATTGAGCACATCCCTTCTGCTGATATTGCTCTTCAAGTTTATCGAGCCGCAGAAATGGTCAATAGCCGTTGCAGGAGCAATTCTTACTGTCTTCATAAGTTATGCCATTTTCCATCTTTGGTTGGGAAGCCAACTTCCCAAAGGCATTTTAGAATTCTTTATGAGATAGGCAGGAAATGGAACTTCTCAATTATTTACATACCGGATTCTCTGTTGCTCTCCAGCCAATCAATCTATTTTACTGTTTCGTTGGAGTTTTCATCGGAACGTTGGTCGGAGTACTGCCCGGCATCGGACCAGTCGGTGCTATGTCTTTACTTCTGCCCATAACATTTAAATCGACACCGGAATCGGCCATCATCATGCTAGCGGGAATCTACTATGGGACTATGTATGGGGGGTCAACGACATCTATCTTGGTCAATATCCCCGGAGAAGCAGCCTCCGTTGTAACATGTCTGGATGGTTATCAGATGGCTCGGCAGGGAAGAGCCGGCCCTGCTTTGGGAATCGCTGCCTTTGGTTCTTTCATAGCCGGAACATTTGCCATCGTTGGTTTGATGCTGATGGCCCCTCCTCTCTCTAAATTCGCACTCCGTTTTGGCCCCCCGGAATATTTTAGTTTGATGTTTTTAGGGATGACCATCCTGATCTATCTCGCGCATGGATCGATGCTGAAGGCCCTGCTCATGGCAACCATCGGGATTGTCCTGGGATTGGTTGGCCTGGATTCTATTAATGCCAGGCCTCGTTTAACTTTTGGCCGGATGGAATTGATGGATGGGATAGGACTGGCGCCTATTGTGATGGGTCTTTTTGGTGTATCCGAAGTTTTGCTGAACATCGAAAAGGAGATTCAAATTAAAACGTTTGATACGAAAATCAAGGGACTCCTTCCTACGGCAAAGGATTGGCAGGAGAGCAAGTGGGCGCTGGTCAGAGGATCGCTGCTTGGATTTTTCTTGGGAATCCTTCCGGGTGGAGGGGGAGTGATCGCCTCCTTCATCACTTATGCTGTTGAAAAGAAGGTATCGAAGCACCCTGAACGATTCGGGAAGGGAGCGATCGAAGGGGTAGCCGCGCCAGAAGCAGCGAACAATGCGGCAGCGGGAGGAGCTTTTATCCCTCTGATGACTCTTGGCATCCCCACCAATGCAGTCATCGCATTGCTGCTCGGAGCCTTCATGATTCACAGTGTTCAACCGGGACCGTTGTTGATGAAACAGAATCCAGGTCTCTTCTGGGGAGTCGTGACCAGTATGTACATAGGAAATATCATGCTTCTGGTATTGAATCTCCCCCTGATCGGGATCTGGGTCCAAGTTTTAAAAGTTCCTTATAAAATATTATTCCCTCTCATCCTTCTCTTATGCCTTATCGGTGTTTACAGCATCAGCAATACCGTCTTCGATATCTACATCATGGTTGTCTTCGGAGTGGTCGGCTATCTGATGAAGAAATTTGAATATGAAGGAGCCCCGTTAGTTTTAGCGTATATTCTCGGCCCCCTTTTTGAGAATAATCTTCGGAAATCTCTGATCATGTCCCAAGGGAGTTCTTCGATCTTCTTTCTCAGACCCATTTCAGCCATATTTTTGATTCTCGCTTTCGTTATTCTCATTTCCCCTTTGATCCCCGGGATTGGAAAGAAAAGAGACGTTGTAGCAGCCTTGACAGAAGAAAATGATTGAGGGTCTTCATCATTTCTTAAAGGAAATGGAGTTTATTTTAATGAAAAAGAATGAGTCATTAATGAGTCATTGTTAGTGGAAAGAAACCAACATATTCCCCAGGGCCTTTTAAATGTCCACCCTATCTTCGTTGAAAATTCAAAAGGAGCAATCATCATAGATGTAGAGGGGAAGGAATATATCGATTTTGCGGGAGGCATTGGTGTCAACAACATCGGTCACTGTGATGAGGAAGTGATCAAGGCCGTGCAGAATCAGGTTCATGAATATATCCATACCTGTTTTCATGTGGTGATGTATGAATCTTATGTCGAATTGGCCAAAAGGCTCAACGAAATCACCCCGGGGAGCTTTCCCAAGAAGACGATGTTGGCCAACAGCGGG
>JAGVBT010000064.1 GCA_020059605.1 Deltaproteobacteria bacterium | reverse complement strand
CTGTTCAACCCTCCCAGGTCCTTCACTATCCTTGCTCTAATTAAATTCAAATGAATATATCGCACCAATTCCATCAAATACAAATCCTCCTGACAGACAATGGACTTATACCGATTTTGGAAAAGATGGCCATACCGATTGTGACGCCTATTGAATTTCACCACATACCCGGTCAGTAGGCGTCTCATACTGCGAGCTAAAGGCGCCTTGCCTGTCTTGCAGAGCAGGTGAAAGTGATTTGCCAAAAGGGCCCAAGCGTAGACCTTAAGATATCCCTCTTCACTGAGGAGCCCAACTCTGGCAAGGAAATCGTTTCGGTCCTCTTCGGTCAGGAAGATGGGCCGTTTCTCGATCCCTCGACCCATCACATGGTGGAGCACACCCGGAGCGTCTAAACGTCCTGATCGAGGCATGGAACCAAATTACCCCCAATCCTTATCGATGTCAAGCACGCTCTGCACGAACGTCCCCCAACGTTTTTCCACACTACTCATCGAAATCGTTTGGAACTTTTGTATGGGTATTAATTGATTCCCAAAGCTTAAAAACCGGTGGATCTGATGCCCTTGCTATTTCTGGAACATTGATTTTGAAATGTTCCATATTAATCGCTGTCATCAAGAAGTTTTTTCCTGGTTCTTGCTCATCATCCCCAACATAATGATATGGATGATTAGTGAAAATAAGATAAGCTGGTGGGGCTGGTTTATTGTCCAAATCTTCCTTTTCAACTTTGGATACTTCATTCATTAATCCTCTAAACCATCTTCTTTCGAATGGCCCGCCTTCCTCCGGCGGCATGTTAATATCAATAAATACTATTCTGGTATGGTCTGCCTCTTTTTTTAAAGCGCTTCTTAGAAGGTTCCCTATTCTGAGACGTATTTTGTCATCACTTCTACGGGGACCTTGCTGGCCCAATAATCCGGGCCTATGTCTGCTCTTCGCTTCAACTGAATATTTTTTCCCCAAAGCCTTAAATGTAGCTACAAATTCACAGTGGGATTTTGTCTTGTCTGATTCATCTTCAAATTCAATATCAAAACCCGCTTTAACAAATGAAGCGGTAACAAATATTTCGTACCTTACGCCCTGAAATTGTCCTGGGTCTTTTAACCTGTTCACTAAATGGCCTTGCAAACGAGAATGATGCCTTAATACATATAGATCATAAGCTAAGGATAGGTATGCGCCAACAGCACCCGTACAAACAGCTGAAAATATTTCTCCTTCTTTTTCAAGGTGCTTTTTTTGAAAATCGCACAATAATTTGTACCACTGGAGTATTGGATGCCTTTCTTCAAAATCTTTCTGTAACTCAGAATTGCCCCATTCTGAACCTAAACAATTCTTGATATAATCGAATAAAAAGTTGTGAAAAGTTTTCCATTATTTCGAATAATGAAGTCGGCTGCCAACAGCTACAAATTTGTGCCTTTGAAAATCCGCTGAAATAGTAGGTCGGACCTCTCCATATCGTTTTTTTCTCTTTGCTGCTTTTAATTCTTGTTCCTTTATTTGCTCTTGAACAGCGATAGGTAAATTATTGAATATTCTTGGGTCAACAGTCTCGCTCTTAAAAGAAGTAACAGGCATAACTCCACCGTGGCATATTTTATATTTTAGACCGCTTCCACAGGGACAAGGATCGTTTCTGCCTATTTTTATTCGTTTCATTTTATAACGATAAAGGTAAGGGGCGCGGCGGCTTTATGCCGCGTCCCTCTTGAGCGCCTTTTTAGCCCTTGCTCATTTTGTGACAAATTGGACATCCTAACTTTCGCCGTTTATCAGACTGCCTATTGGGGCTTTCTTGCCACTCGTGACCGAACTGGCATCTCCACCAGACGGTTTGGTGACTTCCCGAAGATAATTCTTGTGGTTGCAATGTTCCGTTCCTTGATGGATGCCACTCACGGACAAGTTCAGGGAGATTATCGTGGAGTGAGCCAGTCCGTTCCAGTTTCCTTAGTCTGACCGTCTCTGCACGCTGTTTTCTTGCACAATCGGGGCAGTTGCTGCCCTTAACCTTGTCCGCAATAGCCTGCATATATGAATGTCCATTATCACAAAGCCACCAGACTTTTTGCCTGCTGCTTGCGCGTATAGATTTAGGGGATACGCCCGAATTATTTGTATAATCCCAAAGCAACAGAAGTTCAGGCCTTGCCTCGGTCAGATTCTTTGTCGGCCTACTATGATGACACAATGGACAATTCGATCCATTACTACGGGATTTTATGGACGCTTTGTAGGAATGGCCTAGATTACAGACCCACCATACAACTTTGTTGCTTCCCGATGAATAGGCAGATGGTTCTTCAATGTTCTTAATATGGTCCCACTGTTCAGCTATCTGCGGATGCTTATCGAGAAAAGTAGCTCCACTTATTAACTTGGCTTTCCTCGCAATAATACTTCTATTGACTTTGAAGCATTCAGGACACCCTCGGCCGCGTTTCTTCTCGGCAAGAGCTTGTTGGTATGAATGACCCTCTGGACATTTCCACCATATCTTGGTTTGATTTCCTACTGTGACTTGGCTTGGTCTCAATTCTCCATTTCTATCGTAGTCCCATTCATTCAAATATGCGGGGTTGGCTTTTTCTAAACTACCAAGTTTCTTAAGTAGCCGTTCGCTCGTGTCCGCGGGCAACGCGGCCCGATAACATATTGGGCAGCCTGACTGCCGCAGGGTTCTGTTCTTAATAGTTGCCTTCCAGTGATGACCAGATGCGCAAAGCCAACTCACACTTTGGTCAGAATACGCTGAGAACAGATCTGGTGTCATAGGATAGTTCTTCTTATGGTCCCATTCTTCAGTAACAGACGGGAATCTACTGAGTAGTGTTTGGTCTGATGGTGGAGCGGGTAGCCTTGCAAGTATCTGTTGGTACTCTGTTTGATTCTGCTGCTTGCCCGTTGCGATGTAATTCATAAGTTTTTGGATCGGGTGAGAAATGATGATCTTTTTGAATAAGCGAATCGTTGTCTCAATAGGCGGTTCTCCATTGTCGTAAAAGACGATGTCATCTGCCATTGGTGGTAGTTTTGAGTCTCTGACTCTTATTAGGTGAATCCCAAGTTGAGAAAATACATAGGACTTTTGTTGCTCACGATGATTTTTGCCTCGATGCCAATATTCGCCATCCACTTCAATTCCGAGATTTAATTCTGGAACGAAAATATCGCATTCATGTCCCCTAAATCGCTCTCTCCAAACAACCTGGCCAAACACCGACCGAAGTTCACAGAGTAGGAAAATCTCAAGGCGCGAGGATTGCGGGTTACATAAAGAGCAGTTACTACCCGCATGGGTGCGATTAACAATAGTTGCGCTCCATTTGTGTCCAAACTTACAAATCCAATTGACTTTCAAGTTGCTTTTCGGAGACACATTATCTGGCAGAACGGAATTGTTCTCATAATCCCACTCAGCGAGCAAGGTTGGATAAGCCACCGATAGCGGGATGCCTGCTTTTTTCAGACGCCATGCACGCACTCTCGCACCGTGCTGAAGTTTGCCGCAAACTGGGCACCCATCCCCACGCGAGCGTCTTTGAGGGGTGTTTTGCCATGTGTGCCCCACTGCGCACTTCCACCAAACAAGGATATGACTTTTTTCAGAGACGTCGGCAGGTGTCAGTCCTAAGTTCTTTTCTGAGTCCCATTCCAAAGAAAGCGAGGGATTTGCTGTTGCTAAAGATTTACCCCTGTTTAGCTTAGTTCTTCGGCTTTGTTCGTTATATTCAGGCTTGTTGCAAATCTTGCAGCCGCGACTTCTGACCCGGCTATAAACTGAAACACGATATTCATGATCTTTTCCACATCGCCACCATACCTGTTCTTTTGAATATGCATCAATATTGTCTGGAGCAAGAGGTAGATTCTTGTCATGAATCCAATCCCCTGAAATCTCTGGATGTGTCATGGAGAGAGGCGATTTAATCATCTGTATTTCATGCACCATTGTGGGCTAACGCTGCGAGTCACCGGGAGCCGCGTTTATCGGCGATCCGGTGCAGCCGATTGTTAGCGAAAATCATTTTGGACTTTCCAAATAGTCTAAATAAGCCTCAACAATATTGCGAGATATACTGCGCGCTTCTTTTAACTCCCCTTCAGTGGCATCGCGTAGTCCTCCGAGATTCTTGCCTCTGTGCCCCCCCTGTCTTAGGGGCTCGTCATTGGCAAGCTTTCCCAATTTTGACCATTGTTTCCTACTAATACCAAGTATATTTTGGGCGGATGACTCGTCTCCGAAGTGTTTTGCCATCGCCTCGCGAATTTCGTACAAATGCACTAACTCATTGTCGGGGTCGTTTACGGCTTTATTGTAACTGCGCAAAACGGATGCAACGAGGGGATCTTTCTGGTGATACTTCTCCGCAAGTTCCGACAACTCTTCCTTTCTATGAATCCTTTCGTGTCTTGAATCACTTATTACATTTCCATCTTTATCCTTAACAATAATGTCAGGTTCCCCCATTGAGACCGTAATGACAATAGGCTCTGGAAATATTGTAATATCCTTTCGTCCATCGGGATGCAAACGATACATCGAAGCCTTGGACAACTCATATGGTTTATGTGAGAATAACTGGACTCCTAGAAAGCGGTCGTTCAATGAGATATGAAGTCTATCCCGCATACTTTGATCCTTATCATATATCTCGGGTCTTATCCGCGCCTCGACCGCGCCATTGTTAATCGTCATTACATAGTCATCACGTTTGATGTGAATAGGTTCCTCAAAATAGTCTGGAGGGGAGAATTTCCATTCGAGAACCACAATGTCTTCCATGTCTTCTCCATTTATATTCATTGCTAACGACGGAGTTGACCCCTTGGGCTGCTCAACTCCGTCGTTAGCGCCGTGCGCAGCACGGCGCTAACGCTGCGGCTCACCGGGAGCCAGATTTATCGGCGATCCGGTGGAGCCGCTTGTTAGATGTGTAGGTCTATCCTATTTTGAAGCGGCCCTCACGTTTATAGTGCTCTATCTTTGTGGTTCTTACCACGTTTCTTACCAAGGCCTCATCCCGGCCAATCACGAACCTATCTGCATGACTGGTGACTGTCAAGTTGATCCTGCGAACTGTTTGCGGGTCTGCGTCTCGATGTGCAAGGATTTCTCCATGATCATACATAATAAGGCATGCTGTTTGGGACAGAGGGAATATTTTTTTTGCACCCGGAGTAATAATACCAACACCCCAAAAACTATCACGTTCATGGTTTGGAGGTGGCACGAGAACAACGGGGTTATCTGTAGTGACAAAGGATGTCTTGTGGGGAGCATGGAAGATTCCCCAGTACATTTGCCTGAAATAATTTGCTATGTCTAAGCTCAGAGAGAGCATTAGTCTAAGGCTCTCATTCCTATGAATAACTATGTCGTATTGTCCGCTCTTGTGAAACTCCACTAACTCTTTCGCCGATATTGTTTGCTTCTCGCCGGTTTCCCGTTCTCGTTTATCCATAATGGACTGAACATGTGCCTCATCCGAAAACATCAAATCCGCAACGCGCTGGATTAGATGCTCTTCCACTTTGTTTATAGACTTTTCGAAATCTGGGACCCGATTCATCATGAACGCGATAAATATTGAAAGCTCCTCTCTTTCCTCAGACGTTATGGTTTTTCTAGCCAGTAAGTTCTCGATTACCTCTTTCGCATGTCCCTCGATTTGAGATAACAGGCATTCGGTCTCTGTTCGTTTCTTTCCCTCTGCATCCTGTACCGAGTAATAATGGGACTTCAAAGCAGTATTCTTTGGCGTCTGTTGACGAAACTCATTTACCTCCCTGTCGAACACCCATAACTTGCCCGCTCTGCAAAAGTAATCTAAGTAAAATTGGGGTAAATAGTGATGCCTTTTCGGTTCAGTCATTCTATCTTAATTACATCTAACGAAAAAATCAGCCGGAGCGTAGCGATCGGCTGGATTGTCTTGATAGACTAAATATTTAACTTATACTTGGTTCCTTCAATCCTGTATTCTTTTCCCAATTATTAATGGCACGTTGATCAATGGAAGTTATTTGATCAGTTAGGTTTAAATCGATGTTATTGAATCCCTCCTCGATCAAAAGTGTCTTAATCATAGGGATGTCCGAGCCAAATAGGCCTTGACGGAAATGACTCGCTAAGTAATGAGCAAGATGAAGGCCGCCTTTGGAATTAGGTGTGGTATCTTCGTCGCTCCAAAGAAGAGATATAGAGTTATGTAAAGTCTTTAGCCTTGACTCAATTGATGATATTTTTTGATGAGGATAAATTTGCTTTGCTTGGTCGAGAACTCCGGCTAACTGGCGATCAGTTATTTGCACTTGGTTTTTGAATAAAGTTCTGGTTGGCGTCGCCATTGTTTTTTGATCCAATATAACTTCAATCTTTTCTACTTCCCCTCGGAATATCGAACCCACTAGAGCTTGTCCAATTGCGAGTTTCATACAATATAGCCAAACATAATTTCGCAATGGGACACCCTCTTGAGTCAAATATGAACGATTTGCTCCTGTTATTAAACGGGTCATTCGAGCCATTATATTCATTTTCTCGATTTTCTTTTTTATATCATTGCCATATCCTGTAACGGGTTTTATATAAGAAACATACGGCAATGCTTTAAAATCTTTCAGTTTATTCAAAAGCCAAGGTATGTGCCCATCTGGTTCGGTTATTATTGGTGGGTCACCAAAAACAGATACGGTAGCTGTAACAAAAATATCCCCATTATCGCTTTGGGGCATAGTTCCAGCTTCATCACCATAAATTCTCAATATTGCCATAGTTCTATTATATTTTATCGTCTATCATTAAGTGTTTGATTGTTGCCTAACTCAATAAAATTAAAACGGATTTCATGGTGAATATCATGGGCCCTCACAATTCCAAAGAGCGAGACCGTTTTTGGGAGGCCTACCGGGGATGCGCGGAGGAGAACAGGGTACGCCCAGACCGCTCGGCCTTCTATGTCAGGTGGGCGAAGGACTTCGATGGTTTTTTTCAAGGTAAACCTTTGAGAGACAGGGCCAGAAAGGATATTGAAGCCTTTCTGGCCGACCTGAGGAAGCGCCAGGGCATCGCAGACTGGCAGGTCCGGCAGGCTGAACATGCGAGGAAGTATCCGAATGCGGGGAAGGAATGGATCTGGCAGTATGTGTTTCCTGCCCAAAGCCTGTCGGTTGATCCGCGTAGCGGCAAGGTGAGGCGGCATCATATCAACGAAACCCTGGTCCAAAAGGCCGTGAAAGAGGCGGCCGCTCAGGCGGCGATTACCCAAAAAGTCAGTTGCCATACCTTGCGCCATTCCGGAGTTTATCCCGCTAAAGGCGGGACCACCCATCTTCTGGAAGCGCGGTATGACATTCGAACGGTTCAGGAACTGTTGGGACACGCCGATGTGGCCACTACCATGATTTACACACACGTACTGAACAGGCCTGGACTTTCAGTTAAGAGCCCGGCGGATATTTAAAAAAGGTAAAGAACAACAATATGATAAATTATTTCCGGACCATCCAGCCTCGGTTTTATTGGGATGACAGAACATTATCAAAATAGGGTTAAGGGTGTCAAGATAATTAAATTATACTCTTAAGACCAGCTTGATCTATACCTATACTGCTACCAATAATATCCTTGGAGTAAGAAGTCCTCTTGATAAGGGACGATCTATGCTTCTCCCATTTATATATTGGGGAAGAGGAACTGGTAAACTAATCAAGTTTCTCCGTTTTGTTTAAATCCCCTCCATTTGTTTGATGACAAGCAGATCAATCCTTCCAAAGTTTTCTCATTGTATTTAACAATGGAGAGCCATTTAATGCTGGTATAATAGCCTCTTCGTATCTACTGAATACGGTTTAAGGGCATTAGGTTTGTCTTTACATTACTGGTGATGAAAAAATGGCTTGACAAGGGTTTGGGGATATGATAAGAAAACAGAAAACTGAATTAGTTTTCGGGTTATTGCCCAGACCGTTAAATCATTTTATCCCCCTCACCTCTATCCTCTCCCACCAGGGGAGAGGATGTGTATGGTGTTAGCTTTCTGGTTATTATGGAATCTGATAAAAGAGCTCAAATTCTAAGTCTTGCCAAAAAGAGGTTTGAACGGTTTGGCTTCAATAAAACGACCGTTGACGAAATCGCCAGGGACGCCGGTATTTCGAAGCGAACCCTCTACCAGGAGTTTGAAAATAAGGAGAAGATTCTCGAAGAACTTCTAATGTTTGAGGCTTTATCGGTTAGAAAGGCCATCCTGAACCAGATTGGTAAAATCAACGAACCTTTAGAGAAACTCCAGGCCTACATCCGATTGTCGAACAAGTATCTCGAACAAAATCCCTTTATTGTCAATATCCTGAATGATGAATCCGGGTTTTTCTCCCCTTTTCTCAAGGAAAAGCCCCACGTCATTGAGACCGGGATCGAGGAGATTTTCGTTTCGATTTTAAAAGAGGGCATGGAAAAGACCGTCTTCCGTAAGATGGATGAGAAGGTGGTCGGGCACTGCCTCTTTCTGTTATTTAAAGGTTTTACCTATGGGAGGCCGAATCATCCACATAACTCCGGGTCAAACCAGACCAATGAATTTATCAATTTTATTATGAGCGGCGTTGGCGCCAGGTAAATGAAAAATGGTGGTTGGTCACTGGGTAAGGGTGAGGAAACCGGTTTGGGTTTCGTTGAGGAGATAGGATTTATTGGCAGAGTGGTTTATGAATCGATTTTCGATACAACTTAAACCAAATGATTCTGTAACTTCAATTCACATGACGAGCCGGATTCTTGGAGTTCCTGTTTTTAAAGTGCATGCCTTTTACGTGGACGGGCTTCTCATTGATACGGGATTTACTCGCTGTCGGAAGGGGTTTCTGAAGGTCTGCGATGAGCTTCAGGGCATCGATGCCGTGGTCAATACGCATCACCATGAAGACCATACGGGCAATAATTTCTGGATAACCGAAAAGTATGGCATCCTTCCCATGGCCCATCCCAAGGCAAGCGTCTATATGAAATCTCCTTCCAGTTGGATCAGGCTTTACCGGCGCTTTGTTTGGGGGATACCCCCTTCTTCCGAAATGACCCGGGTGGATTCAGAGATCCTGACCAGAAATCATCAGTTTTTGGTCCTTCCCACTCCCGGCCATTCGGATGATCACATCTGCCTTTACGAGCCTAAGGAAGGCTGGCTATTTTCAGGTGATCTCTTCCTCAGTGAGGAGGTGAGGTATTTGAGGGAGGATGAAGATATCTACGCGGTCCTCGACTCCCTGAAAAAAATCGCCTCTCTGGATGTTCGGAAGATGTTCTGTTCATTCAGCGGATCCATCGAGAGGCCCGCGGAAGCGCTTTGGAAAAAGATCGATTTTTTAGAATATCTCAGGGAAAAAGTGGAAGAGGGATTAAGGCAGGGTCTGCCCTCCCGGGAGATTCAAAGGAGACTCCTGGGCTCCGGAGACCGGTTCCGTTTTATCACCGGCGGTCAAATCTCAAAAAAAAATACGATCCAGGCGTTTCTTAAAAATAGTAGGTTCGTCTAACGGCAACGGCAAGGAGGCCCGTATCGATAATAAAAGGTTACGTTCAGCGTCTCTTAATCCTTTTAACCTAACCGTTACCGGTAACCGAAACGGGCATCGTAACCCTGACCTTTTAACCAAAGCCTTTAATTTTTAACTTACTTCAAGAAAAGGGGTGGAACAATGAACCAGAGAATCAGAAAAGCAGCAGTTTTGGGAGCGGGTGTGATGGGAAGTGCGATTGCAGCCCATCTGGCGAATGCGGGAATACCTTCCTTTTTACTCGATATTGTTCCCCCGGAGCTGACAGAGGCGGAGAAGAAGAAGGGATGGACTCCTGAACATCCCGAATTCAGAAACCGATTTGCCATTCTGGGTAAGAAGAATATCCAGGAGGCGCGCCCGGCCCCCCTCTATTTAAAAGAGGATGCGGAACTCATCACCGTGGGGAACTTTGAGGATCATCTCTCCTGGATTTCTCAGGCCGATTGGGTGGTGGAGGTGGTCCTTGAAAATTTAAATGTCAAGAAGGAGCTATTCAAAAAGCTTCTTCCCTTCTTAAAAGAGGGGGCGGTGGTCAGTTCGAATACATCGGGCATTTCCATCCGGAAGATGTGTGAGGGGTTTCCCGGGGGCTTTGAAGAGCGGTTTTTGGGGACACACTTCTTCAATCCGCCGAGGTATATGAGACTTCTCGAGATCATTCCCACCGCGTCAACCTCCACAAGTGTTGTGGAGAAAATGACGGAGGTCGGAGAGAGAATCTTAGGAAAAGGGGTGGTTTTTGCCAAGGACACGCCCAATTTCATTGCCAACCGTATCGGGTCCTTTGCCATGAGCACGGTGATCAGGACCATGATCGAAGACGGGTATCGGATCGAAGAGGTGGAACTGCTCACCGGGCCGGTTACGGGGAAGCCGAAGAGCGCCACCTTCCGTACGGGAGACATCGTGGGATTGGATGTGATGGTCCATGTGGCGAAAAATCTTGTCGAAAGTCTGCCGGAGAAAGAAGGAAACTACTTTGAACTTCCTCCTTTTATCCACGCCATGGTGAAAAACCAATGGCTGGGGCAGAAGACGAAACAAGGCTTCTATAAGAGGCTGAAAAAGGAGGGGAAAGAGGAGACGCTCGTTTTAGATTATGAAAAGCTCGATTACCGACCCCAGGAAAGAGCGAACTTTCCCTCTGTCGAGGCGGCAAAAAATATTGAGGATCTTAGAGAGAGGGTCAAAACACTTGCCATGAGCCCGGACCGGGGAGGACAATTCGTATGGAAAACGATGAAGAAGACCCTGCTCTATTCGGCCGAGAAGATTCCTGAAATCGCGGATGATATCGTAAACATCGACCGGGCGATGAAATGGGGATACAACTGGGAACTCGGACCCTTTGAAGCCTGGGATGCCATCGGGCTCAAGTCATCCGCCAAGAGGATGGAAAAGGAGGGGGACCCCATTCCACCTCTGGTGGAGAAGCTTCTCAGCAAAGGGTATACCTCGTTTTATGAGAAAAGGGATGGGAAGACGCTCTACTTCGATCTTGGGGCAAGCCAGTATCGGGAGATCGAGCTTAAGCCGGAGATCATTCTTCTGCCCAGTTTGAAAGATCGGCAGAAGACCGTTCTTTCCAATCCCGGGGCGAGCCTCATCGATCTTGGCGATGGTGTGGCGTGTCTCGAATTCCATTCAAAGATGAACTCGATCGGAGCGGATACCGTTCAGATGATCAGAGACTCGCTGAAAGAGGCGGAAGAAAAATTCGATGGTTTGGTCATAGGAAACCAGAGCGAAAACTTCTCCGTCGGGGCGAACCTGATGCTCATGCTCTTTGAAATCCAGGATGAGAACTGGGATGACATCGATATGATGGTGAAGGCTTTTCAGGATGTTCTCATGGCGGTGAAATATTTTGAGAAGCCCGTGGTCGCAGCGCCCTTCGGCATGACGCTTGCGGGAGGATGTGAAATCGCCCTGGCCTGTTCGAAAATGCAGGCCGCTGCAGAGACTTACATGGGGCTGGTCGAAGTCGGTGTCGGGCTGATCCCCGCAGGAGGCGGAACCAAAGAGATGTTGCTCCGGTGCACCGAAGGCATCCCACCCGGAGTGGATGCGGACTTTTTACCGTTTGTTCGCAAGGCATTTGAAACCGTGGCCATGGCCAAGGTGTCCACCAGCGTGAAGGAGGCTCAGAAACTGGGGTATATGAGACCCACCGATCGTATTTCGATCAACCGCGATTACCTCCTTCATGACGCCAAGCGAACCGTTCTGGATTTGGTCCGGGAAGGCTATCGCTCCCCACGACCCCAAAAGAATATAAAAGTCCTGGGGGAGAGGGGGTACGCCCTTTTAAAAATGGGGCTATTTTATATGAGAGAGGGCGGTTATATCAGTGAATATGACGAGCATGTGGCCAGAAAGGTGGCCCATATCATGACCGGGGGAGATTTGCCGGATGGAACCGAAGTGACCGAACAACATCTCCTGGACCTGGAAAGGGAGGCTTTTGTCAGCCTGTGCGGGGAGGTCAAAACCCAGGAACGCATCGAACATATGCTGAAGAAAGGAAAACCACTTAGAAACTAAATCAATGGGCAATGATCAATTATCAATAATCAATGTTCAATGAAAGCGTGAGATTTTCAGAAGGTTCACTGATTGATAATTGACCATTGCTAATTGGCTATTGGTCATTGATCAGTTAAGGGAGGTTTCTATGAAAGAAGCGGTGGTGGTATCGGCAGTGAGGACGGCAGTGGGCAAAGCCCCGAGGGGTATACTGAAAGATACGCGACCTGACGACATTGCGGCGATTGTCATCAAGGAAGCTCTTGCAAGAGTCCCCGGCCTCAAGGTGGAAGACATAGACGATTTCGTCCTGGGGTGTTCCTTTCCGGAGTCGGATCAAGGGCTGAACCTTGCCAGGGTCGTGAGCATGAGAGCAGGATTTCCTCATACGTTGCCCGGGCAGACCGTGAACCGGTTCTGTTCATCAGGTCTCCAGGCGATCGCCACGGCCGCTTATGAGATCATGGTGGGAGCCGCGGATGTGATGATTGCCGGAGGTGTGGAGTTTATGAGCCAAGTCCCCATTATGGGGCTGACTCCTTCTCCCAACCCCTATCTGGTGGATCATAACCCCCAGGTTTACACCTCCATGGGGCTGACGGCGGAAAATGTGGCTGAGAAGTTCGGTATTTCAAGGGAGGACCAGGACCGTTTTGCCCTTTCTAGCCACCAGAAGGCGGCCAAAGCAATTAAAGAAGGAAAGTTCAAGGAAGAGATCGTTCCTATTCCAGCCAAGGTGAAGGAGACCAGGGAGGACGGAACGGTCGTAGTGAAGGAGGTCATTTTTGATACGGACGAGGGAGTGCGCTACGACGCCACTCTGGAGGGGATGGCTTCGCTCAAACCTGCTTTTAAAGCCCGGGGCACAGTGACCGCAGGCAACTCTTCTCAGACGAGTGATGGATCAGCCGCAGTCATTCTCATGTCAAAAGAGAAGGCCGAAGCGCTGAAACTGAAACCCATGGCCATCTTCCGATCCTTTGCGGCTGCCGGAGTTCCCCCCGAACTCATGGGAATTGGTCCGGTCTTCGCCGTTCCCAAAGCCCTGAAAAAGGCAGGCCTCACCCTTAACGATATCGGCCTGGTTGAACTGAACGAGGCCTTTGCTTCACAGGCTCTTTACGTGATCCGGGAGCTGGGATTGAATCTGGATATTGTCAACGTTAACGGGGGAGCGATCGCTATGGGCCATCCATTGGGATGCACCGGAGCGAAGCTGACCACGACCTTGCTTTATGAGATGAAGCGAAGAAATGTTCGCTACGGCCTGGTGACCATGTGCATCGGCGGCGGCATGGGAGCGGCCGGCGTGTTTGAAAGAATAGATTAACAATTTCCAATGATCAATAAGCAATTATCAATTATCAATGGAAGAAAGGTCTTTAATAGAATTTCTCATTGATTATTGCCCATTGGTAATTGAACATTGGTAATTGATTATTTTAGAGAGGAGGTTCTTATGGAAGGATTTGTGAAAGGGGGAGCATTTTTACTGGAGTCGATTTCGCCCCAGGAGGTATTTACGCCGGAGGAGTTTAACGAGGAACAGCGGTTGATTGCAAAGGCCGCGACGGAGTTCATCGTAGGAGAGGTTGAACCCGTGAACGAGGATATCGAGGCCTCGAAAGAAGGGCTTCTGCCAGGCCTGCTCAAGAAGGCAGGGGAGCTGGGATTCCTTTCAGGGGATATCCCCGAGGAGTATGATGGTCAGGCGCTGGACAAGGTCAGTGTCATTCTGTTGATGGAGAAACTGGCCCAGGGCGGAGGCTCATTCATGACCGCCTATGCGGTGCATACGGGAATCGGTTCGCTTCCGATCATCTTTTTCGGCAACAAGGACCAAAAGAAACGCTACCTTCCGAAGATTGCCACGGGAGAGATGATCTCCGCCTATGCCCTGACAGAGCCTGAAGCAGGCTCCGACGCCCTGAATGCGAAAACGACTGCGGCCCTCAGCCCTGACGGAAAGCATTATATTCTCAATGGTCAGAAACAGTTCATCTCCAATGCCGGATTTGCCGATTTATTCGTCACCTATGCCAAAGTGGATGGGAACAAGTTCACCTCCTTTATTGTCGAAAGAACATTTGAAGGTGTCTCTTTTGATGAAGAGGAAAATAAGATGGGGATGAAAGGCTCTTCCACACGAAGCGTGATCTTCTCAGATGCCAAAGTGCCGGTGGAGAATGTGTTAGGAGAAGTCGGAAAGGGTCATGTCGTGGCCTTCAACACGCTCAATATTGGCCGATTTAAATTAGGAGGGGGATGCCTGGGATCATCCAAATTTGCACTTCAGGGTGGCGTGACTTATGCCAAGCAGAGGGTACAATTTGGGAAACCCATAGCCGAGTTCGGTCTGATCAAACATAAAATTGCCGAGATGGCCATAAAGAGCTTTGCCCTTGAAAGCATGGTCTATCGAACGGCGGCCCTGGTGGACCAAATCCTTAAGAAAATCGATCACAATGCGGGCGATGCGGGGATCCAAATGGCGAACGGAATAGAGGAATATGCCATTGAGGATTCCATCAACAAGGTCTATTCCTCAGAGGTTCTGGACTATATCGTGGATGAAACCGTCCAGATCCACGGGGGGTACGGATATATTCATGATTATCCAATCGAGCGGGGTTACCGGGATTCTCGAATCAATCGTATCTGGGAAGGGACGAATGAGATCAACCGCCTTCTCATCGTGGACATGCTGACCAAGCGGGCCATGAAAGGCCGTCTTCCCGTTCTGGTCGCGGCCCAAAAGGTGGCCAACGAACTTCTCACCCTCCGGCCCAAAGTGGAAACAGATGATGGGAAATTGACCTTGCAGAAAGAGATGGTGGAGATGTCGAAGAAGATCGCCCTTCTGGTAGTGGGGGCGGCCGTCCAGAAGTATATGGCGAAGCTGGCGGATGAGCAGGAGATCCTGGGGCTGATCAGTGATATTATCATCGAGGTCTTTGCCATGGAGAGCGCTTTGCTCAGGGCGTTAAAAACGATGGAAAAAGCCGGTGACGAAAAAGCCCAGATCCAGAAGGCAATGGTGAGGGTTTATGTCAATGACGGTTTTGACCGGGTGGAAGGGTTTGCCAAGCAGGCCCTTTCAGCCATTGCCGAGGGGGATACGCTCCGGACACAGTTGTCCGCCCTGAAGAAATTGACCCGGTTCACCCCTGTCAATACAGTGGCCTTAAGACGGGAGGTTGCGGAATACACGATCAAGGTGGGAAGGTATCCGTTTTAAAGAATCAATGCAAAATTAGCATTGCAAAATAATCAATGCAAAATGAAGAGAATCTTCAGTAAAAAATGCTAATTGATCATTGCTAATTTTACAATTTGCATTGATCATTTCAAAGTCCCAGGTATGTTTTGCGGAGGATCTCGTTTTGAAGCAATTGCTCGCCGGTTCCTTCGGCGATGATTTTTCCGGAGGAGAGAACATAGTTGCGGGAGGACATTTTGAAGACAGTGCTCACCTCCTGCTCAATGAGCAGGACAGTGATGCCTAACTCGTGGATCCCTCTGATCTTCTGAAATACCTCCGTTCGCAAAAGGGGGGCAAGGCCTGTCGAGGGCTCATCGATGCAGAGCAGTTTGGGTTTGGACATCAGCGCCCTGCCAATGGCGAGCATCTGCTGCTCCCCGCCGGAGAGGGTCCCGGAGATCTGGTTCGGTCGATCCTGTAGCACGGGAAAGAGTTGATAGACCTTGCCCAAGTTATCTCGAATTTGGTCCTTGTCCTTCAACAGGTAAGACCCGGCCATCAGATTATCGAGGACAGTCATCTCCCGGAACGGCCTTCGCCTCTCCGGACAGAGGATCAAGCCCCGCTTTACGATTTCATGGGCAGCAACCTGATCGATTCGTTCTCCATCAAACGACACTATTCCTTCAAGAGCGATATCACCGTGCGTAGACCTCCGTGTGATCTCCTTCTCCCAAGCGACCAGTCCGGTAATGGCTCTTAGCAGGGTTGATTTGCCGGCCCCATTGGGACCCACCAGGCAGACCAGTTCGCCCGTATCCACCCCCATGCTCAACTGGTTGATAAGCATGGCCTTGTCATACCAGACCGATAAATTGGCGACTTCAAGCAACACGACTAAGTGTCTCCTTTGCCGAGGTAGGCTTCAATCACCCTGGGGTCTTTGACGATTTCATCAGGCGTCCCATCAGCGATCATGTTTCCAAAGTTCAAGACAATGATCCGATCCACGATCTTCATCAACCATTGAAGCTTATGCTCGACGATGATCATCGCCGGTCCTTCGCTGTGAAGACGACCAAAACGGCCGCCCTTGTGGAGACGCCTGATGGATTTGGCCATGAGATCCGTCTCGGCAGGACTCAGCCCGCCAAAAGGCTCGTCCAGAAGGAGCAACTCGGGCTCCGTGGCCACGGCTCGGGCCACCTCCAGCCTTTTCAGGTCGCCCTGCGAAAGTGTGGAGGCCTTTTCCCGCGCCATGTCAGAAATTCCTGCAAATTCAAGGGCATCCATGGCCTTTGCCTCCAGACGCTTGACCCACTCTCCCCTCTTCATGGCACGCGGGGAAAGGCAGGAGACCATGACATTGGCGATGATGGGGAGACGCCTAAAGGGCCTCATGTTCTGGAAGGTGCAGGCGATGCCCATATTGACGATATCCCAGGTCTTACGGCCCACGATCTCCTTTCCCATGAAACAGACATGTCCGGCGTCCGGCTTCAGAATGCCGGTGATCAGCCGAAGCAAGGTCGTCTTACCGGCGCCGTTCGGACCAATCAACCCGAGGACCTGATTCCTTTCCATGGAAAAGGTGACGTCGTTGACAGCCCGGAGACCGCCGAAGTTTTTAGTGAGCCCTTTAATCTGAAGAAAGGATTGAGTCATCCCTGCCCCGTAGTTGCATAAAAATTTTATCGAATACACTGTTTTTGGGATTGATGCCACATATCACTGAAAAACCTCGCTTCACTAATGTACAACGGGGTCAGGTTTCTTCCGCTTCTTCCCTCAACTCCCTTCGCGAAACTTTTCCAACATCCGTCTTTGGGAGTTCGCCCCTGAATTCGATGATCTTGGGAACTTTGTAGTGGGCGAGATTCTCTTTACAAAAGTTCATAATTTCTTCTTCGGAAATTTTACCCCGGGCCTCGCTTTCCAGGACCACATAGGCCTTGATGAGCTGGCCTACCTTTGGGTCGGGCACGCCGACGACGCCAGCCGCCTTGATTTTAGGATGATTGTAAAGAACCTCTTCGACATGTCTGGCAAAGACGGAATAACCTTTGAACTTAATGAGATCCCGTTTGCGGTCAAAGAAGTGGAAGTAACCTTCTTCATCCATACTGACCAAGTCTCCGGTTCTGAGCCACTTTTCTCCGTCAATGTCGATCAATGCCTCACGAGTTCCTTCTTCCCGCTTCCAGTAACCCTGCATGATGTTCGGACCGCTGAGAATCAATTCTCCCACCTCGCCGGGCGGCACAAAATTCATGCCCTCGTACTCGACAATGGCGGCCTTCATGCCGGGCAGGGGCACCCCGAAGGAGCCTTTTTTGGGCCTGTGGATCGGGCTGCCGTGGCTGATGGCGGTGGTCTCGGTCATCCCATACCCTTCGAAGATCTTTGTCCCGGTTCTTCTCTCCCATGCTTCAATGGTCGATTCATGAAGGGTATCCGCACCGCAGGCGATCAGCTTGAGACGTTTCCAGTTCACCCGGTCTGTTTTTTCATATTCCTTGAGGTATTCGTAAAGGGTGGGCACGCCATAGAATGCAGAGGCCTGGTATCTTTCCATGGCTGATAGGATATCGTCTATGTCAGGCGTGGTGAAGAGGACCATGGTAAAGCCCTGGCAGAGGCTTCCGAGCATCACGACGACCTGACCATAAATATGGAAAAAAGGCAGAAAGGCTATGACCAGTTCGTTGCCTTCCTCGAAGAATGGCCAGAATGTTCTGACTTGTGCCTGCAGGGCCACCATATTGGCGTGGGTGAGGATAGCCGCCTTGGGAAGCCCCGTGGTTCCCCCTGTGTAGGGGAGGGCGGCGATGTCCTTTACCGGGTTAATCGTAACCTTTGGAGGGTTAGGCTGGTATTTTTTGATTAAATCTTGAAATTGAATGAGGCCTGCTTCTTTTATGAACTTTGGAGTCGGGACGTGCAAATCACCATAGACTTTTCCAAAGGCGCTTTTCCCCAGGATCTTTTTGAGTGCTGGGAGGTATTCTGCAATATTGGTTAAAATTACATTTTTGAGGACAATGCCGGTTTTCTCCACATTATCATAAAGAATGTCCTGGCAGACCACAGTCATGGCATCGCTGTCCTGGATCTGATGTTTTATCTCATGGCTGGTGTAAACCGGACTCATGGGAGTAATTTTCGCACCGATCTTCAAAGCCGCAAAGTAGGCGATTACATACTGGGGGCAGTTTAACAGGTAGAGAGCGACCGTGTCTCCTTGGGTTACTCCGAGGTCCGAAAGGGCCGTGGCGAACCGGTCAATCTCTTCCTTAAGTTTCTCATAATTGATCTTTTTGCCATAGAAAATCAATGCGGTTTTGTCGGCGAATTTTCCTGCCACTTGGTCGAAGAGGTCAGGAACCGATAGGGCGGGTATGTCCACCGTGTCGGTGACTCCCTCGGGATAGTGTTTCAACCAGGGTTTTGCAGCATAGATTTCCTTAGCGTTCATATATGACCTCTTCTTCTTTTTAATATATGCTGGTAACTCTTGACCGTTCGCCCTGAGGCTCTCGAAGTATGAACGGCAAATCCGTTCATACTTCGACAAGCTCAGCAAGAACGGATTTGGCTATTCCCTGAAACCTCTCTTTATTCACTCTAACCGCCAAAGAGTTATTCCTAATCCAACGACGCCGTACAGATCCGGCACGTGTCACGGGTAGCAATATTTCTGATTTTACACCGGGGGCACTCTTTCTCTATCTTGTCCCTCAGCCAGCGGAAGAGCCCGTCCGGCATGTAGAGGAGAATTAAAAGGACCACGGCAGCGAACATCAATATTCGATATTCCTGCCAGAAACGGAGAAATTCCATCAATGGAAAGAGAACGAATACCGCGCCCACCGGACCATAGATAGTCACAATCCCACCGAAGATGGCCCAGATGACCACCTGGAAAGACATGGACACTTCGAGGGTGGAAGGACCTGCGATCCTCATGAAGTGGGCATAGATCCCGCCGGATATCCCGGCAAAAAAACCGCTGAGGGAAAAGGCCAGAAGCTTATAACGAGTCGTATTGATGCCGGAAGTCCTAACGGCCAGTTCATCCTCCCGGATGGCATGGAAAATAATGCCGGTCTTGGAGTCGGTGATCTTCCACATGATGGTGCACAGGCCAAGCATCACCACGACTGCGATGTAGTAATCAGCGACACGAGATCCCGCCAGCCTTGCGATCCCGGAGATCCCCAATTCTCCGCCTGTGATGTTAGGAAAGGCAAAGACAAGGCCCATCAGGATGATGGGAAAGGCAAGGGTGGTCAGGGCCAGATATGTTCCTCTGAGCCTGAGGCAGGGGATCCCTATAATGAGACCTGCCAGAACTGCGCCTAATCCTCCAAGCGGGACGGTGCCCCATGGAGGGATGCCTCCATATTTGTTGAGCAGAGCCGCACTATAGGCGCCGACTCCAAAGAAGAGGGCGTGTCCGAAATTCATCTGACCGGTAAAACCGGAGAGCAGATCCCAGCTCGCCGCCAAAATGGCAAAGATGCTGGTGAGCGTGAAGATGCGCAGGAGGTAAGTATCTTTAGTAAAAAGAGGTACGAGGAGGAGGAAGAGAAAAAAGAGTACGACAACGACCCGGGACGGGAGCACAAGCACTTCGTTTTTGATTACGCTAAACAGCTTTCTCAGGTAGAATAGAATGAGGGCCATAACTACCCCGTTAGGCGCTTAGGGAATCAATATCGACAAAAGTTTGTCGATATGCTTTACGGCATTACCAGGTTCATTGTAGCGCCCTCGTTTATCGGGGGCGCCTCTTTACTACGTCAGCATTAAATGCCGACGCTACAAAAGATAGAATATTCATCACACGACTGCCCCGAAATCCCGGACAAGGCGTAGAAAGCTTATCTTTCTTCCTCAAAGTATACACCGAAGAGGCCTTCCGGCCTGATGAGCAACACAAGGATCATGATGGAAAGGGCCACCGAACCCTTAAGAAAAGCCCCCATGGGAGCAAGAAAGACAACCAGCGCTTCTGCAAAGCCCAGGATGTATGCCCCCAGGAAACTGCCCTTGAGACTGCCAAGTCCACCCAATACAACGACTGCCATCATCATGATCAGCGGGTGCATCCACATGTGCGGTTCAAGAACAGTGAGCGGTACGACAACAGCCCCTGTTAAAGCCGCTAACCCAACGGAAACACCCATGGTCATCATGGCTACGCGGGCCTCGTTGATTCCCATGAGGTTAGCGACCTCCCTATCTTGAGCCGTGGATCGAATAGCCAGCCCCAGTTTGGTCTTTGTCAGTAGAACCCAGAGCACTCCCATAATCAGCAAGGCCACGCAAAAAGTCAGGATCTGTTGGTAGAAAACCTTTACACCCAAAATGACATGATATCCATTGATCAGCTTGGGGACGCTCAGATAGGTGCCTGTGAAGATGAGACCCATGACCTCCTGAAAGGCCATGGCCAATGCGATGGTCGCGATCAGCACGGCGCCTTCATGTTCCCGAATAGGGTTGATGAAGAGCTTGTAACAGATGATACCCAGCAGGGTGACCAGAATAATGGCTATGACCATGGCCCAGATAGGATGGAACCCCATTTTATGAGTGACGACATAGATACAGTAAGCAGCCACCATGTAAAAGGCGGTGTGAGCGATATTCACGATGCGGGCAACGCCAAAGATGAGCGAAAACCCGATAGCGAGAAGCGCAAATACACTTCCGCTGATCAGACCGCTGATGACGATGTCTATAATGAGAAGAGCCATATTGTACCTTAAATTCCAATCACCAAATCCCCTGCCTGCCGGCAGGCAGGCAAGCTCCAAATAAATTCCAATCACCAAACTCCAATGTTCTCTTAAACCTACCCTCTCCCCTGGGGGAGAGGGTTAGGGTGAGGGGGAAATTTTGGTCATTGAGACGTTGGTTATTATTTGGTTATTGGTGCTTGGAACTTGGTGATTCATCATTTCCCTACTTCTTAAACTTTTCGACCATCCACGGAGGTATCTTGTAAGGAACCATTCCCTTATACGTGACTTCGGGGGCCTCAGGGGTGGCTTTCCACTTGTTGGGCCAGAAAGCCTTTAACTCACCATCCTGCCATTGAACACCAAGGGCTGTCAGGAATCCCGGTCCCCATCTGAGCTCATGGAGATGTCGTCCTTCGGCATCCTTCAGGTATGCGACTGTGCCGGAAGGGCTCTTGTACACACGGGTCTCATGGATAGGTACCAGCTTGTCAGGATCTAGGGTCCCGGCCTGCTCTATTGTTGTCGCAAGCCCATGGACAATGGCGGAGTAAGTATCTGCGGTATAGGTCGGCGTTTCGCCGAATCTCTTCACATAAGTGTCGACAAAAGCTTTCGTGAGCTCGTTGGACTCAACTCCCCGGGCATAGGTATTCATGGTTGCAACATAGTTACCCATTCCCCGGGTTGCCCCCCAAAAACCATCCTTCTGGGCCTCCACATTGATGCCGACCTGCACAGCCGGGATCTTGAGCTCCCCTGCCTGCCTGGCAAAAGGAATACCGACCGAGGCAGAAAAGATCGTAAAGATAATATGCGCCTCTGAACGCTGGATAGCGGAAAGTTCGGCTGTAACATCCGTGGCCACTGCAGAGGGTCTCCAGACACCAACCGCTTCCATACCCATGCCGGGGATGGCGGTCTCGGCCGCTTTGATCATGGGTTCGGTCCATTCGGCCTTTTCCGCGGCGATCGCGACTTTCACTTTGGGTATGTTTAAGGAGTGTCTCAGTATGGCTCCAACCGTTCCCAGATGGATGAAGCTCGTTCTGCCAAGGAATGAGGAATTGAACGGCGAGCCACGAAACCAGTATTTGTATGTTTTATAGTCCTTGGCCACCCGCAAACAGAGCTCATCATGGGCTGCGCCAACGCCGATAAAGATCTTCTTGTTCTCCATGGCGATGTCCTGCATGGCCAGGACAGCCTCGGTCCGGAAACCTCCGACCACGAAGTGCACCTTGTCCCTGGCGATGAGCCGCTCCATGGCAGTGGTGGCGTCCGTGATGCTGAGGAATTCGTTGGAATCCGCCTGAACAAGTTCGACTTTCATCTTTCTTGGGCCGACCTGAATGCCTCCTTTGGCGTTAATCTCCTCGGCGGCCATGGTCGCCCCGTTCCAGTGGCCGATGCCCTGTACGAATTTCATCGGGCCGATCACACCGATCTTGATCGTATCCTGTCCGGAGGCAACCGTAAGAGATGACACTGCGAACAAAAAAGCCATTGCCAATACGAAGATTCTTTTTTTCCACCTTTCCATGTTGACGTCCTCCTTTCTTGAGATTTATTAAAAATCCGGTGAATGGGTTAAGGTTAAGGCCACGAAGCCCGTTTCGGCTAAGGGTTAAGGTTACGTGAAAAGAATTATGAGACGATAAACGTAGCCTTTTACTAACGATACGGGCATCGTTACCATTGGACGAAATTTACTTTTTAACTTCCGTAGAACGTGCGTCCTGACCCAGCCATTTCCTTTAAAAGGGAGGCGGGTTTGAACCGGACTCCGTACTCCTGTTCCAGTTTCAAAAGATGCTCATAAACATTGCGTATCCCCCACGCATCCGCATAACGGAGAATGCCCCCCCGGTAGGGAGGGAAACCTAATCCATAGATCACGGCAAGGTCCATGTCCTGAGGCCTATCGCAAATTCCCTCCTCGATCATGAACGCAGCCTCGTTGATCGCCCGGGCCAGCATTCGATCCACGATCTCCCTTGGAGAAAGTTTCTTGGGTTTGATCCCCTTCTCCTTAAGATATTGTTTGATCTTTTCCTGCAGCTTGGGGTTGGGAACGGGTTTGTCTCCGCTGTAATCATACCAACCCGCTCCGGTTTTACGACCATAACATCCGGTCTGGTAAATGATTTCGTATATGGGTGAAATTTCCCAGCGCTCTCCGAGAGATTTCTCAAAATTCTTAATAACGTGATAGTTAATGTCGAGGCCGGTGAGGTCGCCGAGAGTTGCCGGTCCCATGGGCAACCCAAAATCGAGGATTGCTTCCTCAATCAGGGTCGGTTCCACTTCTTCCCCCACCATAAACGTGGATTCACCCATGAGGGCGCCCAGTTGTCTCGATACATAGAAGCCAGGCCCGTCATTGACAACGATAGGGACTTTGCGAATAGCCCGGCCAAACGCCACGCCTGTTGCCAGAGTTTGGTCCGAAGTCTCTTTTCCGCAGATGATCTCCAGTAACTGCATTCGCTCCGCAGGGTTGAAGAAGTGAAGCCCGATCATCCGGCTCGGATCTTTCAACACGGAAGCCATCTCCGTAATGGGAAGAGCGGAAGTATTTGTGCCAAAGATGACCTCCGGCCGGCAAATCCCTTCAAGTTGCTTCCATATCCCTTGTTTGATCTTCATATCCTCCAGCACAGCTTCAATGATTAAGTCTGCGCGGCCCAGCTCCTCAAGAGAGACAGTGGTGATCAACCGCTCTTTGATCATTCGGTCCAGATCCTCTTTTGACATCTTTCCCTTCTTTATCGGGTAGTCAAAAGTCTTCCGGATCGCTGATACACCCTTCTGGATGGCTTCATCATTAATGTCCCAGAGGATCGTATGGAATCGGTTGCTGAGAAGGAGGTTACAAATACCGGAGCCCATTGCCCCTCCGCCAAGCATGGCCACGGTCTTGATTTTTTGCGGTTCCTTTCCTTTGATCCTGGGAAGCTTCCCCGCCGCCCTGGTGTTTAGGAAGATTCCGATCAGGTTTTTGGCCACATCCGACACAGCGCAATCGCTGAAGAGTTCGGCTTCGACCCTGAGATCGGCGTCGAAATCATCGGAAAGCCCTCGCTCCATGGCTTCAATGGCTTTAAAAGGGGCGATATAGCCTTTTCCCTTCTTTGCGGCTTCATCTTTGGCGTAAGAGACGATCATCTTTTTCGTAACGAAGTTTGGAAGACGATCTTTCCGCAGACGTGTCATTCGGTCTCGGTGATTTAATTCGCCGGAGATGAATCGTCGGGCGGCCACCAGGGCTTTCTCCAGAAGGAACTCCGGGTCCGCCACCTCATCGATACATCCCTTCTGCAATCCCTCCTCTGCCGAGATAGGCTGGCCTGCAACGATCATCTTCAAAGCATCTGGAAGCCCCACCAAACGGGGAAGTCTCTGTGTTCCGCCTGCTCCGGGAATTAAACCGATCTGAACCTCGGGCTGGCCCACCTGAATTCCCTGTGCCGCAATCCGGTAGTGGCAGGACATGGCAATTTCCAGCCCGCCTCCAAGGCAGTTTCCATTGAGGGCCGCAATCACAGGCTTGGGGCCCTGCTCGATGGAATTGATGAATCGGTTATTCTCCATCACGAAGGGGAGAATGGCATTTCGGTCTTTAAACTGCTGGATTTCAGTGATATCCGCACCAGCGATGAAGTTCTTTTCGGTCCCGGTGAGGATCACGGCCTTCACCTCATGATCTCCAAAAACCGCCGTCAAAGCGTCTTTCATTTCCTCCACAAATGGCTTGGAAAGCTGGTTGACCGGCGGATTGTTTAATCTGAGAATAGCCACCCCTTGATTGAGCTCGACCTTTATCGTCCGGTAATCTGATCTCATGAGTTCCCCCCGTCTTAATAAAGATTGCTCAAACTCTAAACACAAAACTCTAAATCCTAAACAAATCCAAATGTTCAAAACATCAAAAAGTTGTCATACCGAACTTGGTTCGGCATCTCGTTTTAACTCAAATTCCAGATCCTGAACCAAGTTCAGGATGACAAATTAAAGAAATTTCAAATCGTTTTGTTTAGAGTTTAGCCTGCCTGCCCTGCCTACCGGCAGGCAGGCGGTAGGCAGGGGTTTTGAGTTTAGTGTTTAATTTCTCTATGTTTCTCTCTCAATGATTGTGGCGACTCCCTGGCCGCCGCCGACACAAGCATTGGCCAGGCCATAGCGCCCGCCTTTGACTTTTAAAATCCGGGCCAGCGTTCCCACAAGCCGCGTCCCGGTCGCTCCAAGAGCATGCCCGATGGCCGTGCCCCCTCCCATTACATTAACCCGATCCGGATCGATCCCCAGATCCTTGATGCAATTGAGGGCAACGATGGCGAAGGCCTCGTTGATCTCCCAGTAATCTATATCCTTAACCTCCAACCCTGCCTTCTCGAGGGCCATGCGGCTCGCGGGAACAGGACCCACTCCCATGATCGTTGGATCCACGCCGGCGAATCCGATGGAGCGGATGGTAGCCATGGGCCGGATCCCTTTTTTTCCGGCGGTTTCCCTGGACATCAGGATCATCGAAGCCGCACCGGCGTTTAAAGGAGAGGAATTTCCGGCCGTGATCACTCCATCGGGTTTGAAGGCAGGCTTGAGGTTCCTCATCCCCTCCAGTGTGGTGTCATCCCGGACGGCCTGGTCCTGGTGTACGACCAATGTCTTCCCATCCGCCTGCTCGGCTTCAATGGGGAGGATTTCTTCTTTGAAAAAACCCTCTTTCTGAGCCTTTGAGGCTAACTGATGGGCGCGGGTCCCCCAGCGGTCCATATCCTCCTTTGTAAACTCTTTCTGGCTATAAAGCTTTTCCGCGGTCAACCCCATGTTCGTGCTCGTTACCATGTCCCAGTGCTTGTAGACGGGATCCGTAAAAAGAGACGGATTCAGGGACACGATTCCCCTGTCTTTGAGCGGGGCTCCCATGGGGACACGGGTCATATGTTCGAATCCACCGACCACCACGATGTCTGCAAAGCCAGTTGCAATCTCCATGGACCCGATATGGATAGCGGCCATGCCCGATCCACACTGCTGGTCCACAAATTTTGAAGGGATCTTCTCAGGCAGGTTAGCAAGAAAGATCGGAAACCGTCCTCCGTAAGTCCATTGCTCGCTTACGCCATAAGCAGACCCCACGATAAAATCATCAATCTCCTCCGACTTAATCCCTGTCCGTTGCATCAGCTCGGGAAGAAGTCTGGCCATCAGTTCATCGGCTCTCAGTTTGTGGAACCAGTCCCGGGCCGGATCATTGGGCCTGGAGCGAGATAGGGCGGTTCTTAAATACCCGGCGATCACCACTTCTCTCATGGTGTCCTCCGTAGAAAATAACCCATTAAAATATTTCCTCTCCCCTTGGCGGGAGAGGATTGAGGTGAGGGGGGACTCATGAATCACCCCCACCCTCACCCTCCCCCATCGAAGGGGGAGGGGATAATCCCTTGATATCACTATAGCTCCCAATGGCCCCAGTCTCACGTGTGATCCACAACCAGCGTCAAGGGGGAGGGAGTTCATGATTTCTTCGGCCGATCCTGAATCCCAGCAAGCCTCTTTACCAGTTTCTTCCTTGATTCGATGTCATACTGCGTTGTAATCGCAATAGCCTCCATGACGGGAGAGCCGCCCCCGTGATATGATCCCATCAGATGAATTCCTCCGCTGGCAGAGCAGAGAATATCGCCAATGTAACGCCATAGCTGAGCGGCATCTTCCGGGTGAATAGCAGGGTTACGGGTGATGTATTTGTAGAGAAGGTCCTTGGTCTCGGGGTTTACAAAATCTTCCTCATAGGGGAAGGTGGCTGGGATACCGCCGGCGATGTCGCAAAGAATCTCTGCTTCACGATAAACCGCTTCGCCGGTCAAACATCGCCCCACGTTGGCATAGATGGAATGGGGGATGTAGCTCCCCGGGCCGAAAGGAATGAATCCTACGCCGGGGACATATAGCTCGGGTTTCCCCAATTCCGAAGCCGTAAATCCGGCCGCATAACCAAGCTCAGAAACCCGTATGATCTCTGCCAATTTATCCCGCACGTGCGGAGCCTTTGCAATTCCATTATATTCCGCCGCCAATGCCACTGCCCCGAGCATTAAATCCCCCAGAGCCGGTTTACAGCCGGAGTAGCTATGGCGATGGAAGAGGGCGAAGAGTAAGGCGCATGCCCCACCATGAATCGTTTCTCCGCAGAGGAAGACTCGCTCCCACGGAATGAAGCAATTGTCAAAGATGACATAAGAGTCGGTATAGCCCGGAGTAAAACCCCTCTTGAAGTATTGCCGATCCCGCAGGTTATGCACGGAGACCACCTGTTTGACCCCTTCCCAGTCTGCGGGGACAGCAAAGGCCAAAGCCCAGTCCTTCTCCTCTGGAAGAAGCGCACGGGTGGGAACGACCAGGATCTCGTCCGCCACAGAAGCCTCTGAAATATGAACTTTGGAGCCCCGGACCACGATCCCATCGCTCTTCCTCTCCACAACACGGACATAAAGATCCGGGTCTTTCTGCTCGCTTGGCCGCTTCATCCTGTCGCCTTTAACGTCGGTCTGGGCGCAGCAGCCGACCAGGTCTTCTTTTTGAAATCTCTCCAGCCATTTGACAAAGTTCTGATGGTATTGGGTGGCTCCTTTGTTTTGTTTGTCAGCCTCATAGGAAACGTTATAGATGGCGTTGGTCGCATCGATTCCCATACACCGCTGAATACAACCTCCGGCCACCTGACAGAGGAGCCGGGTCATATCCTGCTTCTTGTGCAAATCCTCTTTGCTCTGATGGATATGACAGAATCGATTGATCTTCTCCCCGGTTAGATGAGATGTGGCCGTACACAGACCTTCATGTTTTGGATCGGCGGCATAATCCAAAGTCAACCCCATTGTGTTTATCGTTGGCATCTGCGCTTCATCATCCCGGGCGATCTTTTCGCCGTTCAGGTAAAGGTTCCTGCGCATCTTTCGCAGTCCCTCGATGTATTGCTCCTTGGTCCTCATCTTTTGTTTCCTCCACTTCTCGTGTGAAGCGTTCTGCTCAATAGCTTTTCATAGCTCCCGGTGCTTGAGCCGTCAAGGCCATGAAAAGCGAATTTGGAGATAAAATCGGCAAGCTCGTTGACCGACACCCCCTTTTTGGGGTGAAACCAGATCCTGGTCCGGGTGATCATCGAGGCGATCATGAAGCCGGCAAGCTTCACGTCCATTTCAGGGAAATACCCGGCATCCATGCCCCTGCGAATGACTTTACGAATAATTCTGTCGTAATCGTCACGGAGATCTATGATTGTTTTTCGTTTGTCAGGGGAGAGGCTGTCCAGCGCGACATCAAAGAGCAGCTTCGCGGATCTTCGATAGCTCAATGTAACTTTTAAATGACTCTGGATGATGAACTTCAACTGCTCAATAGGACTGGAACCATCATCTTCTTCGAGGTGTTTAATGGGGATGATGATCTGCTCCATTTCCTCCCGAAGCACTTCGAAGAGGATCTCTTCCTTATCAGAAAAAAAGTTATAGATATTGGCCGGCCGGCACCCATAGGAAACGGCAATGTCCCGCATGCTGGTAGCGTTATAGCCCTTCTCCCAGAAGAGCCTTCGCGCCGCTTCGAGCATCTTCGCCTTTTGAAACCCGGTCTTGATTTCGGACTGAATCATCTGGATCCAGCTACTCCGGCAGAGGGACGTCCCTTACCTCATTTGATTCAAACAATGATCGGGCGCCTTGGGGTGCTTGGGTGGATACTATGAATGAACGACCATTAATCTACTCCGTCCACCATTCATTTGTCAAGCAAATTAAATCTATTGTCATCATATCTATTTTTTAGACCCGGAGAGTCTTCTCCTGGTCAATTTCATCTTGGCGAATAGCTGGTTCAGAGCGATGCGGTGTTCATCCGTCTTCATACGATCGAGAAAGGCCATGGATTCGTACTGAATCACCTGTTCCAGAGTGGATTGCATGCCATGGCGCAATAGCTCTTTGGCTTTCTGTATGGCGCCAGATGGCATGGAGGCAATCTGGTTCGCCATCTTCCTGGCCTCGGTCAGGAGCCGGTGATGTGGCAATACCCGGTCAACCGCTCCTATTTCAAATGCCTCACGGGCATCAAACGGCCTGGCCGTGAAGATCAATTCGGCGGCTTTGCCGTAGCCGACGAGCCTGGGAAGGAAATAGGTGCTGCAGAATTCCGGGGTGACTCCGATCCGGACAAAGGCAGCGCTGAAAATTGCTTTTTTAGAAGCCAGGCGAATATCACAGGTGAGCGTGACCGTAAAACCAAAACCGTAAGCCGGGCCATTGATGGCCGCAATGATGGGTTTTGGATACTGGACAAAAGCCCTGGGGAGATCGATTGAGCCGAATCTCGATTTCTTCTTATGATCCCGATCCTCTTCCTGATACTCTTTAAATCGGTTAAGATCGGCGCCCGCACAGAAACCGCGACCCCGGCCTGTCAGGATCAGAACCCGGATACGCTCGTCTTCTTCAGTCTCCTTGAGGATATGAATCAACTCATCCTTCATCGTTTCACCCAGGGCATTCAGAACCTCAGGCCTATTTAGATAAATCCAAGCGATCCCACCTTCTCTGATCCATTCGATATCTCTGTATTTCATGATTCTCTCCTTTTGTCCGGTCCAAGCAGGATGTCGGCGATGGCATCCTTCTGCTCTTCTTCCGTTCCGAGTTCCACGCCAATCGCCCAGGCATCCCGAAAATAATGTTCGATGGCCTGCTCGGCAATATAACCATAACCCCCAAATATCTGGAGGGCCTCGTCGACCACCCTCACCAGCCTCCTCCCGGCTTCCAACCGGGCGATGGAGAGGGATCCAGGGTCCGTTTTTCCCTGATCATATTCGGTTGCGCATTTATAAGTGAGCCAGCGGACCACCTCGATGTCCACCGCCATATCGGCCAGTTTGTGCCGAATGGCCTGAAACCGGGAGAGTTTTTTGCCGAATTGCTCCCTCTGTTTGGCGTGGCCCATCGCCCGGTCAAAGGCGCCCTGGACGGTCCCCAAGGCCTGGGCCGCACTTCTCAGGCCCATCGCCTGGTGGCAATGGCAGACATGGGCCATCCCTTCCCCTGCGTTTCCGATTCGGTTCTCAAGTTTCACCTGAACATCATTAAAGCTAAGATCTCCGAAAGGGATCATTCTCAGCCCCATCTTCTCAATCAGATGGACGGTCATGCCCTCCTGTTGCCGCTGTACGACCCATGTGCTCCATCCCTCCTCGGGTTCTTTGCAGAGCGTAATGAAGGAATCCGCAAGAGTAGCATTGAGCACAAACCGTTTTTCCCCGCGGAGGAAATATTCATTTCCTCTCCTGTCTGAAATAGTGGAGAGGGAAGAGAGGTCCTGTCCATCTTCCGATTCAGCAAAGGCGATGCTCATTCGCTTGGCGCCCTTGGCTAACGGGATCAAAAAACGCTCCTTCTGGTCTTTTGAACCGAACTTCAGGATGACCTCTGACCCAATATCGGCCATGCCCAAAGCGCTCCCAATTCCGGAATCAACACTGCAGAATGCTTCGACCACCAGTACATTCTCTAAGAGACCCAGACCCTGCCCCCCCAACTCTTCAGGGTAATGAATTCCAATGAATCCTAATTGGGCGGCTTTCTTCCATAGCGATTCGGGGAATGTTCCGCTCTGATCCAGTTCCAGAGCCAGATCAGGATCGAACTCTCCCCGGGCAAACTCCCTGGCCGCCCTCTGAACATCCTTTTGCTCATCCGATAGCTCAAAATCCATCCTCTTTCCTCCCAGCCTGGCATAGATAGAACCAAATCCCGCCTTGGCGGGAGAGTTGGCAAAATCCGAAATCCGAATATCGAAATCCGAAACAATATCTAATTTTCAAATTTCCAAAAACCCTCATTTTTTTCTCTTTTTGAACATTCGGATTTGTTTCGAATTTAGGATTTCGTGCTTCGAATTTATGATCCTCATAATCCTAATCCGCCGGCGATGACTAAATGTTGAATTTCGGAGGTTCCCTCCGGAATCTTGCTCAGCCTTCCGTCACGGAGAAATCTCTGGACCGGATTATCCATCATCAGTCCGGAACTCTTCTGGAGGGTCATCGCCTTCTGAACGATGGACTGAACCGATTCACTGCAGAAGAGTTTTACCACGGAGGCATCCTTCATCGAGGCCAGGCCCTGATCAAAAAGCCAGGCGCCCCGATAGGTCATATATCGCATGGCTTCCAGCGACATCGCCATTTCCGCCAGGATGAATCGAACCGCCTGTGATTTCGAGAGAAGCTGACCGTTTCTTCGAGTTTTTTTTACATAGTCGAGGATGGCATCGAAAGCGGCCTGACCCACCCCTGTGCTTCTGGCCCCATAGGTGAGCCTTCCGGATTTGAGGGTTCCTTCCAGCTGGGATAATCCACCTCCCTCTTTTTCTCCAAGCATCCTCTCCTTCGGAACATAACAGTCGTCAAGGGCCAGCTCAGCCGTATCCGAAGAATGATTCCCGAGTTTTCTCAATTTTTTAGTCACAGAGAACCCCGGATCTTCACGCTCGATGACAAAAAGATTGATGCCGGTCCCTCGTCTGGCTGGATCGGTGTAGGCAGCCACGGTCACGAAATCACAGATCGTTCCGTTGGTGATAAAGGTCTTTGAACCATTGAGCCGGTAACCTTCTCCCTGTTTGAGGGCCGTTGTCCGGATTCCGGAGGCATCCGATCCGGCATCCGGTTCGGTCAGGGCAAAAGCGCCGATCTTCTCCCCCCGCACCGCAGGAGAAAGATATTCCCGCTTCAGTTCTTCGGATCCGAAATGGAGAATGGGGTCGGTGGCCAGGCCTCCCTGAACCATGATGCCCGCGCCGATGCCCACGCAGATACGATTCAATTCCTCCACGGCAATACACTCAGAGACTTTGTCCAGACCCGGACCGCCATATTCCTTCGGACATCGCAAACAGAGAAGATGCTCCGCGCCAAGGATTGGAAAGAGCTGGACCGGGAAGGTCTCCTTTCGCTCGTATTCCTCAACCAGGGGGCTGACCTCTCTCTCGTAAACATCCCGGACTTTCTTTTGAAAAGCGTTTTGCTCGTCGTTCAGTTCGTAAAACATGGATGGAATTTCTCCTCTTCCCCTTATGATTAAGTAGTCAATAAATTCAGAGCACGAAAGAGAGAATTTCGTCAGGGCGAGAGTCGTAAATCGTAAAAGGTTTTACCCCTCACCCCTAACGCCTTACCCATTCCCGTATTCTTAAAAAGGATATTTCCCTATTTTCGTCACGTAGTCTGCTATCTCCCGCCTCAGTGCGATCGTATTGACTGGAGTGAAGCGGGTCAGTTTCTTGAGAGCGGAGAGCTGTGTCCTGAGCGTGTCTCCCTCTGCAATTCCCGCAAAACCTTTTTTGGCAAAAGTTTCAAGCCGGTCAAAGGCATCGTTGACAAAGACCTTGACCATGGCCACCTGGATTTCACTCCTCTCGTTTCCGAATTTTTCCATGGTCTTCATCGCCCGCAGAAGGCCGCTCTCCATGGCAAAGACCTGAATGACCATGTCGCTAATCAATCCCAGTAGCTCCTGCTCCTCCGCCAGTTTCATCATATACTTCTGCACGGCCGCACCGGTGACCAGAAGGTTGATCTTTTTTGATATCTCGACCATTTCCTGCTGCAAGGTCAGTTTTCCATCATCACTTTCCACCTTAGGCCGGAGGGTGAGGAGTTCGCCGGCCAATTTCTGGGCCGCCCCGAGCAACGGAAGACGGTTCTTCATCGCTCGTTTCGTCAACATATCCATGATCAAGAGGCGATTGATCTCGTTCGTTCCTTCCCAGATCCGGTTGATCCGGGCATCCCTGTAACCCCGCTCCACCGGATAGTCATGGATATATCCATACCCTCCATGGATTTGGACGGCTTCATCCACAATATAGCCTGCCATCTCCGAGCAGAAGATCTTATTGATGGAGTCTTCAATGTTATACTCCTCAATCCCGTTGGCCATCTGCATTCCGATATTTTCGGCATGGCGGTCAATCCGCTGTAGAATCCGTTCGGTTAAACCTCCTGTCCGGTAAACCATGCTCTCCATGATAAAAGCCTGAATTGCCATCTCTGCGATCTTATGTTTGATCAGACCGAATTCGGCGATCGGTTTGCCAAACTGGATCCTCTTTTTGGCATAGGTGACGGCTTCCTGCATGGCTCTCTTTGACCCTCCCACAGCGCCTGCGCCCAGAGCGAAACGCCCCATGTTGAGGACGTTGAGGGCGACGATGTGACCTTTTCCAATCTCTCCGAGAATGTTTTCCACGGGGACTTTGACATCAGAGAAGATCACGCTCCGTGTGGAGGAACCCTTCACTCCCATCTTATTCTCTTCCTCATCCACAGAGACCCCTTCGAATTTGCGCTCGACAATGAAAGCGGTAAATTTGTTCCCATCCACTTTGGCATAGGTCGTGAACATATCTGCAATTCCGGCATTCGTGATGAACTGCTTCTGGCCATTGAGAATGTAATATTTACCATCCGGACTGAGCGTAGCCGTTGTCTTGGCATTCAGTGCGTCGGAGCCTGCCTCGGGTTCAGTCAGGGCATAGGCGCCGATGATCTCCCCCGTGGCAAGTTTCGGGAGATAACGTTTCTTTTGATCCGGAGTACCGAAGAAGATGATGGGAAGAGAGCCGATTCCGGTCTGGGTTCCGAAGGTGGCCATGAATGAGCCTCCGGCCTGGGCCATCTTCTCCCAGAGGAGGAGCGAGCTGATCTTGTCCAGATCCTGCCCCCCGTATTCTTCCGGGATGTCTGCGGCGAGAAATCCCAACTCCCCTGCCTTTTTGAGCAGACTCAGAAGCAACCCTTCCTTTTTCTCCTCTATCTCCTCGCTCACGGGGTGAATTTCGCCCTCAACAAATTCGGTCACCGCCTTTGCGATTAAGAGTTGCTCTTCGTTAAAGTCCTCCGGAGTGAACACCTCCTGAGGTGAAATCGATTCGATCAGAAATGCCCCTCCCTTGACGAATTCTTCCATAGAAACCTCCTCTCAAAAAAAGATCAATGAAAATTGTAAATTTAGCATTGCAAAATTGATGATCTCGTAAAAAGTCAAAAAACAGAAACAATGTCATGCTGAACTCGGTTTCGAGTCGTACCGACTTGTTTCAGCATCCAACAGTTTCAAGAACT
>JAGVBT010000068.1 GCA_020059605.1 Deltaproteobacteria bacterium | reverse complement strand
GCGCCCATGGGTTACTGAGAGGCCTGTTTTCCCGTGGGTCACGGCCCATTTCATAAACTGATCAAATACTTCTCTGGCTTCCTCTGCGTTGAGCCCGTGAAGGTCGAGATGGGCCTGAATCGAAAAATCCCCCCGGTGAAGCCGCTTTGCGATCTCAGGGTGGATATGATATCCTGTGCCTTCGATATACTCGGGAGTTTCCGAGACATTAAATCCTGTCCCATAATGTAGGAGGGTTTCGAGTCTCTTCAGAGTCTCGGAGTCATCTTTTCTCTTAAAACCTTCCGGCAATTCGATTTTCGAAGTTTTTTCAACGCGGTCTTTCCCCGTAACCGGCCGGACGCCGCTCATGGCATTCTGAAAAAGTATTTCCTCTGTTTCCAAGCTATATTCTTCTTTAGGAATTTTTAAGGGAGAGGGATGATCCGGAAGAGATTTCCTATCGAGAACAACGTCCAATTCCTGGAAGGATTTTAAACTGAAGGAGGGCTTCCGAGGTTTCATTAAAACCTCTTCTTAAAAGAGATAGGTGGAATGATTCATGATCTCGGGAGCGCGTTGCCGAATGCCCGGATCAAGAATTCCAACGGAGGATGAAACCGTCATTGACAAATTCATCGTCCATAAAATATTATAATCCAGCACTGATGAAACTTTCAATGAGGTTGAGATTCTAAGGAGACGAGATGGAAACCGTCAAAATCATGCCGTGTCTTGACATGAAAGAGGGTCGGGTGGTCAAGGGGATTCACTTTGTAGATATTAAAGATGCGGGGGACCCGGTCGAACATGCTGCCTTCTACGAAAAGGAAGGGGCCGATGAACTGGCCATGCTCGACATTGCCGCTACGGTCGAAAACCGGAAAACCAGGCTCGAATGGGTGAGGAACGTCTCATCGGTCATTAAAATCCCGTTGACCGTCGGAGGAGGGATCTCCACGCTGGAAGACATGGAACTCGTTTTAAATGCGGGGGCAAGCAAAATTTCCATCAACAGCGCAGCGGTGAAGAACCCTGACCTGGTGAAACAGGCTTCTCAGAAATTCGGCGAAGATAAGATTACCATAGCCATCGACGCGAGGAGAAACAAGGCCATGCCCTCCGGCTTTGAACTGGTCGTATCGGGCGGCACCAAACCTGTCGGCAAAGATGCCGTTGCCTGGGCAAAGCAGTGTCAGGAACTGGGGGCGGGAGTAATCCTTCCTACCAGTATGGATGGAGATGGAACCCAGGCCGGTTACGATCTTGAATTTACAAAGGCCATTTCAGGCGCAGTGGACTTACCGGTAGTCGCTTCGGGAGGAGCCGGAAAGCTCGAACATTTTTATGACGCCGTCGTTAAAGGTGGAGCCCAAATCCTCTTGGCCGCTTCGGTCTTTCACTACCGGACCTTCAGGATCAGGGAAGTCAAGGAATACCTTCAGACAAAGGGATTAAAAGTCAATCTATAGTCAATTCTAATCTGCGTAAGGAAACGAAAACAGGGTCACCCATGATCACTCCCCAAGGCCTGACCATTTCATAATTGAAAAATTCCGGGATTATGGTAGTCTCTTTTCTAAAGGAGGGCAACTGCGATGAGAAGAACCATGGGAATCTCTTTGATACTCCTCGTGGCGATCTGTGTCGTTCAGGCCCATGGGCGACAGATTCCAAAGGCGACTGGGGCAATGAAAAAACATGTTACAGAACAGGCAACCTTTGTCCTTTATATTCCCGAGGGATGGAAGGCAAGCGAGGGGGACCAGGGAAATTTCAAGACCTTGTTCGTCAGCGACCCGAGCGGCCGCTACGGTGTCGCCATGTTCTACGGAGTAAGCCCGACGGGAAAAGACGTCCCGGCCCTTGCCAGTCTCTTTGCCAACCGGATCAGGAACCAATTCCCAACTCTGAACATTTCCAAAGCCATGGTGTCGAAAGATGGCAGGCGGGTCGTCTTCGACGGAGTCTACACGGACGCTCAAAACCGGAGGAGGGAGTTCCGGTGCTGGATCTCCGGAGGAGACGGAAGCTTCCAATACCAGAGCATTGAAACACCCGAGGGTCAGTTGGCGGGAGCCAGGCAGCTGTTGCTCACGATCCTCTCCAACATCCAGATCATGAAAGGGGCCTTTCAGGCCCGGTCGGGTCCCGCGAGGGCGCCGATGGCACAGGTCCGTCTGCAGGATGGTTCGGCGACTTTTCGGATTCCTCAGGACTGGAAATACCAGGGGTTGGGTCGAGGGGCCTTTGTGGCAAACGACTCAACCGGCTTCTTCAGTTTCATCGTCGCTTCGGCGGAGGCCATCACCCCTCAGCTCGGAGTCCGGGTTCCGAATGTCCTTGTATCGCCCCAGCTTAGCCCACATCGGGCGCTGGAGGCCTTTGCCACCCGCCAGGGGATTGCTTCCGGCTTTCAGTTCCTCCAGGTCATTCCCCGTCAGGACATCAACCAGCAGCTCAGGCAAGGCTATACCGCGGGGCCTGCCGCCGCTGAGGAATTCGTTTACACGTTCAATACCAGGGGAAGGCGATGCAAAGCATTTTCTTTTGGGATCTCTTTCGGCTCCCGCCTCAATACCAACTGGAGTCTCTGGCATATGACCGTGGGAGCCCCGGCCGAACAGTTCGATGCCTTCGTTCCCAACTTCGTGACCATGTTCGAATCCTATAAGATCAATGATCAATTTGCTCAAAACTATATTGCCCAGGGAATGGCCAGGCTCCGGCAGATGCAAAAGGAGACCGCAGCCTTAATTGCACGGAATTCTCAGGAGATCCGCCAGATGATGCAGGCCGCTTATGACGAACGCCAGAGAAGCATGGATTATATTGATTACCAGAGGTCCAATTATATTCGCGGCAACTCGGACTGGGTCTCGTCAATGGAGGGGGGAACCATTTATCACTCAGACCGCTGGGGGACTCAGAACACTGCAACGGGAGAATACTACGGGGGACAGCCCTATAACTATTTTAACTACACCGGCAAGAACCCCAAATACAATGAACAGATGGAGGAGATCAACAACCGCGCCCTATACGAAAAATACAAAAGCAAACTACCCTAAAGAAAAAGACGGCGGGGATGATAGGCCGTCATCCGTTCCCAGCCGCATCCCCGCTGGAAATGATTGTCTCATTTCAAGACCTGAATACTTTCACGTAGTTAATCACGAAGTAGGGACATGATGTTTTCTCGCACGATCATACCTGAATCAGCGCCCTGCTCTAAAAACGGACGCACGTCATCAATCACGCGTTCCCATGAGATTGCCTGGAGTCGTTTCCGTAAGACCGCGCGCCAATTGCCTTCTCTTAGCGGTTTCCCTGACCATCCTGTTTGCCGCAATGCATTGTTAAGCAAAGTCAGATTGGGCGGAGGCCAGGTGGCATCGCTGAGATACCAGAGCAAGTCATAGAGGTCCCGGCCCTTGATATAAGAGCGTTGCAAGAGGGCATGGAGCTTTCCGGCTAAAAGTGAAGCACGATCGTGATGCTGAAGTTGTAAGGTAAGGTGACGGCGAACGACGCTTGTGGCAAGACCTGCACCAGCCGGTGGATTGGTATCTATTTCAATCTTGACCGTCAGCACTTCGTTCCGGTGAGATGAGAGCCCTAATTCGAAAAGCAGACCTGAAAAACGAATGAAGGCGCTGTGTAGGGTCCGTTTATCGTTCACCTTTAATTCCAATGTGTAGCCTTCTCTCTCGAACTCTTTTTTTATGGTTTTCAGGTAGGCGCGGAAATCATAAAGGTCTTTATTTCTCTCCAGGGCAAAATCCAGGTTTTCCGAATAACGCACGGTGCCATAGAGAAATCGAAGAGCGGTGCCGCCATGAAAAGCGAGCGGAATCATCGCCCCTGCCCGCTGAAGTCCGCCCAGAATCCTGGCCTGAAGATACTCTCGGAGGCCATTTCGCGCATGAATGGGGGTGGGATAGGTTCGGATGAGTTCGGCGAGATAATCCTTCATACCTTCTCATACTCCTTCGCCTCAATATGCGTCAATTCAATAATAACCTTTGCCGCCCTCTTCAATTTAGGGCTGTGTGTGAAATCTGCTATTTTATGAAGTTCATTTACATTGAGATGTTCAAGGTCTTGCAGTCGAAGTTCCCGAATATAGCCGGGTGAATCCGCAGCAGGATGGAGATAGATCAGATCTAAAAGTGCTTTCTCTGGCAAGGCCACAAAGGCTCTCTGGCCTCCGCCGAGGTCCACCATCTGGTACCCTCGAAACATTTCTTTTTTGATATGATGAAATTCAAACGTGCCCACTGGTGTCTCCCAACAGGCAGGGCGTGCAGGGGTAACGCTCACGAAAACGGGGACATATTCAGGAATATGTCCATAAAAAGCTAAGGCGGATTGGCAACTGACATAGGAACCTCTGACCATGCGATTAGCAATGAGGAATGGGTGTGGTTTGGCTTTTTGAAAGGGGGGGGCAAGTGCGTACAGGCCGCGCCGAAACTGAAAGAGTCGCCCTGCCTTTGTCCAGCGGGACAACTGACGGCGTACGTCGGCCGGATCTACTTTGCCCGTAAGAAGGAAGCCGGTTTCAAATACAGGCTCATCGCCGACAATTCGGACCAGATCATTAAATTCCATAACAATAAGATACCACAAATGGCAACTTATTGCAATGATTTTTTGATTGAGACCTTGGCCTCACCTGGGATTCCATTACCTCAAAACATCAGGAAGTAACATTTCGGTAACTTTTGTTGCATAGGATTCATGAATGGTAAATCAAAAGTTTCCTGTCCCTTGACGAACCATCTCTATTTTAGTTCAAGATAAACCGTTCCTTTAGCGCCGATTGCGTGATTTCCCTGTCCTCCGAGGGCTTTGATATTAGCCTGGTCCAGAGTCAGCGAACCGTACCGAATGGCAATCCTTCCGCCGCCGCCTCCCACCTCAAAGCCTCCGCCGTTGGCCGTGATCGTGCCCGTCCCTGAGAGGGTGTGGACAGAGATGTTCACCGTCCCTCCGGAACCACTGCCCGCCTAATAGCCCGAAACGCCCAGGAGATCCGACAAATGATGCAGGCGGCCTATGACGAACGCCAGAGAAGCATGGATTATATTGATTACCAGAGGTCCAATTACATCCGGGGAAACTCGGATTGGGTCTCGTCGATGGAGGGTGGTGCCATCTATCACTCAGACCGGTGGGGAACAAAGAACACCGCTACAGGAGAATACTACGAGGGGCAGCCTTACAATTATTTTAACTACACCGGCAAGAATTCCAAATACAATGAACAGATGCAGGAGATCAACAACCGGCAGCTCTACGAAAAATACAAAACCAAAGCGCCATAGAGGAAAGGTCCAAACGAAGGAGAGTTAAGGCCAATAATCAAGCCCCAATATAACTTCATTAATTAGAGTCTGTCCATAAACTAAAGGTTTTCCAAAAGGTCGTCATTCCGTCGAAGGCTCGGCTTCGAGTCGCAACGACCGGAATCCAGTAATTTCAAAACCTTCTGGATGCCCCCGTATCAAGCACGGGGCAGGCTCCTCAAGTCCGGCATGACGGGCAAAGCGCATTTATAAACAGACACTAATTAATAACCAATCGCGCAGCCGTCTTTGCGGCGGTCGGAGGCACCCAGGAGCACATGATTCTCACGGTCTAAATAGATGGCCTGGCCTCCTCCAACCTGGTTGACCGGCGCCGGCCCCCTGATGACCAGATGCCCTCTCCCTGAGAGGGCGGCTGCAGCGTCGTCTGAAATGCCGTCTTCAAGATAGACCTCCATCCCCTTCAAATGCCTGATCCTCGGCGTATCCATGGCTTCCTGCAAGTTCATCCCGAAGTCGATCAGATTCACCAGGAACTGGACATGGCCCTGCGGCTGCATGTCGCCGCCCATCACCCCGAAGCTCATCAAAAACTCCCCGTCCTTGAAAACCATCCCCGGGATGATGGTATGCATGGGCCGCTTGTGCGGCTCGATCCTGTTTCGATGCTTCGGATCAAGCGAGAAGGATCTCCCCCGGTTCTGCAAGGCAATACCCGTCCCGTCCACAACAATGCCCGATCCAAAGGCCATAAACAGGCTGCTGATGAAGGAGACGGCGTTTTTGTCCTTATCCACTGCGGTCACGTAAACCGTTTCGGAACTTCCTTCATATGGGGTTAACGAGGCAGGAATAGAAGCTTTATCAATTTTTATTCTTTCCCTGATTTTCTGTGCGTAATCCCTGGAGAGCAGCTCTTCAATCGGAATCTCTTCAAAATCGGGGTCCGTGATAAACCTGTCCCGGTCTTCAAAGGCCGCTTTTTTGGCTTCAATCAGAAGATGAAGATAATCCGGGCTATTGGGCGAAAGGGATTTCACATCATATCCTTCAAGAACGTTGAGCATCTCAAGCGCGGTCAATCCCTGGCCGTTGGGGGAGAGTTCATAGATCGTATATCCCCGGTAGTTTGTGGAGATGGGCTCCACCCACGTGGTGGTATGGTCCTTAAAATCCAGACGGGAAAGGAATCCCTGAAGCCGGTCGGATGTGTGGACGATCGCATCACCGATCTCACCTTCATAAAAAGCGCCGATGCCCTCCCTTGCAATCCTCCGGTAGGTCTGTGCGAGGTCTTTGTTAAAAAAAACCTGCCCCGGACTGGGAGACCTTCCATTGATGAGATAGACTTTTGATGATTCTTCTGAGGAACGGAGAAGGGTCTCTGCCTCTTTCCACTCTCCGGCAATGACCTCGGTCACTGGAAATCCGTGCTCGCCATAATGGATGGCGTCCCTGAAAACATCGCCAAGTTTTAAGGTCCCAAACCGTTCCAGGGCCTGCGCCCAGCCATGAAGTGCGCCGGGAACGGTCACTGCCAATATCCCCCGCTCCGGAATTTCGCTTAATCCTCTTTCCCTATATTTCTGAATCGTTGCCTGATAAGGAGCCCGGCCGCTCCCATTCATTCCGATCAGCCTTTTCTCTTTCGCCAGATAGACCAGGGCAAAAGCATCACCGCCCAATCCCACATTATAAGGTTCTACTACGTTCAAGGTGCTGACCATCGCCACGGCCGCATCGATGGCGTTGCCACCCTTTGCCAGGATCTTATATCCCGAAAGGGTCGCCAGAGGTTGACTGGCCGCAACCATCCCCCGGGTTCCCATCGCCACAGAACGCCCTGTCGAACTTTTCCATTCTCTTTTCTGTGTATAAGTGAAGCGCAACTTCAGTTCTCCTTTCTCATGATTAGTCATCATAATCGAAAAACCCTTCTCGGTCAAAAGTAAATCAGATTTCCTATTGACACTCAGCCCTGCATCTTATAAAAATACCGTAACCCATGATGGAGGAGGCCGGTCATGAAAAAAATCTTTTACGTTCTTTTTACCCTGTTAGGAGTTTCGCTTATTTTAGCGCCTGTGGCGAAGGCGCAGGACACCTACAAAATCGGGGCAGCGATTGCCCTATCCGGCAGTATTGCGGTTTATGGCGAAGGATTCAAGAAGGCCATCGATCTGGCAACGGAAGAAATCAACGGCAAGGGCGGGGCCAAGGGGAAGAAAATCGAAATCCTCTACGAGGACAATAAGAGCACACCCAAGGATTGTGTGACCGCTGTCCGGAAGTTGATCACCGTGGATAAGGTTCCTGTGATCATTGGCCCTGCGGCAAGTTCCAATTTCATGGCGGCGGCGCCGGTGGCCCAGGAAAGCAAGGTGGTCATGCTCTCGGCGCAGGGCGCAGCCCCTGCTCTGACGAAGGCCGGAGAATACATCTTCAGGGTCTTTCCCTCCGATGTCTTGCAGGGAAAGGGGATCTCCGACCTCTGCCTCCAGTTGAAATATATGGAAGTTCCCATCATGTATGTGAATAACGATTGGGGGCTGGGCCTGAAGAATGTCTTCGTTGAAAATTTTAAGAAGGCGGGCGGCAAGGTGACGGATGAAATCCCCTACGATGAGAAGAAGACCGATTACCGGACCGAACTGATCCGGGCGACCAAAGGGAACCCAAAAGCGGTTGTGAATCTCACGTATATCGTGGAGGGATCGGTCATGTTTAAGCAGGCCTATGAAATGGGCATCAACACCCAGTGGATTTGCGGTTCTGCGGCGAAGGCTCCCAAACTGGTGGAACTTGCCGGAAAAGCGGTGGAGGGAATCATCGGGACCTACCCTGTCTTCTCCCAGGAGACGAAAGATTACCAGGCCTTCAGATCGCTCTGGATGAAAAAATACGGGGATGCAAAAATTCCCATCTTTGGAGAATATAATTACGATATGGTCCATCTCATCGCCAGGGCCATCGATCAAGGAGGGTATACCTCCGATGGAATCCGGAAAGCCCTTTTTGAGGTGGCCAAGGGATACCGGGGGGTGACGGGCGACAAAACGTTTGACCAGGACCGGGGGGTGGGAAGCGAATACGGCGTCTGGACAGTTAAAGACGGGCAGATCATCGATTATAAAAAATAGATCTTAAAAAAAATTATACGAATGGATTTAGGTTCTGAGGTAAATCTTCCTCAGGACCTAATTTTTTAAAATGACTTTCCTTCTGCAATCCATCTTCAATGGTTTATTGGCCGGCTGTATCTACGCCCTTTTCGCCATGGGGCTGACGTTGATTTACGGGGTTCTGAACTTTGTCAACTTCGCCCATGGAGAATTGATCATGTGGGGAGCCTATTTCCTCTATCTTTTTATGGAAAGCCCTTTGGGTCTCCCCCTCCCCATCGCCCTCATCCCCGCCCTTTGCCTGACGATCCTGCTCGGACTGTCCATGGATCGTTTTGCCTTTAAGCCCCTGCGCCAGGCCAATCGCCTCACCCTTCTCATCACCGCACTGGGTCTCTCTTTTTTTCTCCGGAATGGAGCCCAGCTCTTCTGGGGTGCGGAGCTACGGACCTATGGCTTTGAAATTAAGAGAGGGTGGAAGATTTTTAATATAAGCATCACAACGAACCAAATAGCGATCATACTCACCACGCTGGTTTGTATTGCCGTCGTGTATCTCCTTCTCCATCGGTCAAGAATCGGAAAATCGATGAGGGCGGTCTCCGACAATCTTGAACTGGCCCGGGTGGCGGGAATCAACACGAGAAGGACCATCCGGTTTGCCTGGATCATGTCCTCATCGCTCGCATGCATTGGTGGAATCCTGTTAGCTCTTGATACGAACCTCCAGCCAGGGATGGGGATGATTAACCTGGTGAAGGCCTTTGCCGCCATCCTCCTCGGAGGAGTCGGGAACATATGGGGCGCTCTCCTGGGAGGAATCGTTATTGGTTTTGCCGAAAATCTTGGGGTCCTGATCATCTCCACGGGTTACAAAGATGCAATTGCCTTTGGGATCATGGTGCTCCTCCTTCTGTTAAAGCCCCCTATTCTTTATGGCAGTCAGGATTAAACATGGATCTTTTTCTCCATCTCTGGGTCATGATCTTCATCTACACCATCTTTGCCATGAGCCTCAATCTGGAGATGGGTTACACGGGTCTCTTTAATTTCGGCCATGTGGCCTTTTTTGGGATCGGGGCCTATGTCTCCGCCCTGTTGACGCTTCACCAGGTCCCTTTTGAATTCGCCCTCGTAGCGGCTTTACTCGCCGCAGGTCTCTTGGGTTTCCTCCTCAGCATTCCCAGCCTCAGGCTCCGCGGCGATACCTTCGGCATTGCCACATTAGGGTTCGGGGAAATCATCCGCATGGTTTTTCAGAATGAAGTATGGTTAACAAAAGGGCCCATGGGTCTGCCCGGAATTCCCAAACCGGTCCTGTTCTCCTACCGGTTTGCCACGCTTCCCCAATATCTTCTGCTCACCCTGGGGTTTTCCGTGCTCACCTTTCTTGTCCTCAGGATCATCATCCGGAGCCCTCTGGGTCGAGCCTTCAAGGCAGTTCGGGAAGATGAAGTGGCCGCTGTTGCTCTCGGAAAGAATATCTTTCATTTCAGAATCAAATCCTTTGTCATCGGTTCCGTCCTCGCCGGTTTGGCGGGAACCCTATGGGGGCACTATACCACTTTTATCAGCCCCGGTGACTTCACTCTCTTGGAAACCATTCTCGTTCTCCTCATCGTGGTTCTTGGGGGGAAGGGAACGGAGTTGGGGCCCCTGGTGGGTGCGGTGGTCTTGATCTTCTTCCAGGAATCATTGAGATTTTTAAGACTCCCTGCCGAATGGAGCCGTTACCTTGCTCCCCTTCAGCAGATGATCTTCGGAAGCCTTCTCATTTTTTTAATGATCTATCGGCCGGAAGGCCTCCTCAGGGAAAAGGGGGCGGGGAGATGATTGAAACGAGGGGGCTCAGTAAATCCTTCGGAGGCATTCAAGCCGTCTCCAACTGTACCTTCGCCCTGAAGGACCATGCCATCACAGGCCTCATCGGTCCCAACGGGTCCGGAAAAACCACCCTGTTCAATCTCATCACCGGCTTTATTCCCCCGGACCGGGGAGAAATTTATTTTAAAGGAAAACGCATTGACGGACTTCTCCCCCATGAAGTGGCCATCGGTGGCATTGTCCGAACCTTCCAGATCACCCGTGTGCTCCCGAGAATGACGGTGATGGAAAATATGCTGATTGCCCCGCCTCGCCAGACCGGAGAGAAATTTCGATCTCTCTGGTTTAACCCGAAGACGATTCGGAAAGAGGAAAGAGAAAACCGGAAGAAGGCTTTGGAGTTGATCGACCTGGTCGGGTTGTCCCACCTGAAAGACCAATTCGCCCAGAATCTCTCCTATGGGCAGCAGAAATTGCTGGAATTGGCGAGGGGATTGATGGCCAACCCCAGCATGATCCTTCTCGACGAACCCACGGCAGGGATCAACCCCATCATGATCAGAACCATCATGGAGCTGATCACCAAGATGAAAGAGTGGGGAATGGTCTTTTTTATCATCGAGCATAATATGGATGTGATCATTGAACTCTGCGGATGGATCTTTGTATTGGATAACGGCGAGAAAATAGCCGAAGGAAGGCCCAAGGAGATCCAAAACAACCCGCGGGTCATTGAAGCCTATCTGGGAATTTAAGGTTCGGGGTAATGAGTTCGTAGTTCTTAGTTTAAACCCCCAAACATCAAAGTGAATTGCTCCGAACTCAAAACTCCGAACTCCGAACTTTGCATATGGTGACTCTTTTAGAAGTAAAAGACGTCTATTCCGGATATGGAAAGATTGAAGTGCTCCATGGAGTCTCCATCCATATAGCCCCGCGAGAGATCGTCTGCATCATCGGCCCAAACGGCTCAGGGAAGTCCACGCTCCTGAAAACGATCGTCGGTTTGATTAAACCCAAGAAAGGCTCTATCCGATTTTTTGGATCAGAAATTTCCGGAAAAGATCCCGAAGAAAAAGTGAGAATGGGAATCTCCTATATTCCCCAGGGAAGAAATATCTTTCCCACCCTGACCGTAATGGAAAACCTGGAGATGGGCGGAACCCCTCTCGGCGATCCTTCCAGGATCGAAATGGCGATCCGGGAAATCTTTGAGCGCTATCCCATTCTCAATAAAAGGAAAAAGATGAAGGCCGGATCTCTATCCGGAGGCGAAAAACAGGTCCTCGCCCTGGCACGGGCCTCCATGATTAAACCCAAACTAATCCTATTGGATGAACCCTCCCTGGGATTAGCGCCCAAGGTCATTGACGAGATGTATCGACAGATTAATTCGATCAACCAGGAAGGGGCGACCTTTCTCATTGTTGAGCAAAACGCCCGGAAAGCGCTTCGTTTGGCCCATCGGGCTTACGTCCTGGATCTCGGCCTAAACCGGCTGGAAGATACGGGAGAGGGACTCCTGAACAATGAGGAGGTCAAACACCTCTACCTCGGAAGGTAACATCGTGATTGCCCTGATAAAATGGATGTGATAAATTAGATTTCGATGAAAAAAACTTTTCCAATCCACGGGGTGATTGGGTTTCTTCTCCTGATTCTTTCTGAGGGCCTCCACCTTAAGAGGGTGGAGCCGTTCTACAGCTGGTTCTACTGTTTTACCTGGTGGTCCTACATCCTCGTGATCGATGCGATCATCTACCGCCTGAAAGGCAATTCCTTACTCGTGAATCGAAGAAAAGAGTTCTTTTTGGTGATCCCATGGTCGATCTTCATCTGGCTGATCTTTGAGGCGGCTAACCTCTCTCTCAAGAACTGGTATTACATCAATCTCCCACCTTCAATGGGTGAACGATGGATCGGCTATGCGGTCGCCTACGGAACGGTTCTTCCCGGATTATTTGAGACAACCGAATTATTGGAGGCCTCGGGATTATTCAAAAAATCATCGATGAAAGATAGAATCCTCTCCCCGGGAGGCCATCATGTCCTGATCGCGCTGGGGACGATTTGCCTCGTCTCCTCCGTAGTCCTTCCGGAGTACTTTTTCCCTCTGATCTGGGTGGGATTCATATTTCTCCTGGAGCCTTTTGTTTATCGCTTCGGAGGGAAATCTCTGTTGAAAGACCTTGAAGAAGGAAAACCCCAAAAAATTTATCTCCTTCTCTTCGCCGGCCTGATCTGTGGTCTCCTCTGGGAGTTCTGGAACTTCTGGGCGCGCTCCAAATGGGTCTACACCGTTCCCTTCTTCGAAGGGTTGAGGGGGTTTGAGATGCCTCTCCTCGGTTTTCTTGGCTTTCCGCCCTTTGCGGTCCAGGCCTATGTCATGTATAACTTCATCTCCTTATTCCGATTCGGAAGGGGATGGGAGGAATCGACCTACCGCATCCATCCCGATAAGAGGACACGGCTTCTCACGGAAGTCCTGACAGCCATTCTGATGATCAGCTTTTATGTCCTCATCTTCAAAGCCATTGACAACAACACCGTTGATTCCTTTTATCCCCGTTTGAAAGAGGCCTACTGGATCGATCCCGTCAAGCGGGGAGAACTGCCCAGGATCGGCATATCGACCCTTGACGACCTCATTGCCAAGGCCGCGTATAAGAGGGAGAGGGAGGAGCTCGCCCTGCGCCTTCTCATCCCGAGAGAAGAACTCCTGGACTGGATGGAAAAGGCCCGGCTGGCTCAATTAAAAGGGTTGGGGATTGAAAATCTTAAATTATTGGAAGGGGTAGGGGTTCATTCGGTTTCCGCACTTGCCGACGAAGACCCTGAAAAACTTTACGCCAAGATCAAGCAGGCTTTTCCGGGAACAGTCCCTCCCCGAAAATCAAAATTAAGAATCTGGGTGAAAGAGGCGAGGAACTTTGGGGTCAGACATAACTAATAGCTTATTTTTCGTTTCGCCCCCCTTACGACCTCTTCTTCCAATCTCTGAAGCGTTATTTCAAACCTCTTATCCAATCTGATCTTCTCTTCTACCTTCGCTATCCCCCGACTCACCGCTACTGGGTCCCTATGAAAGTACTCCGCAAAACTCTTGTTCGAATAGCCACAAAACCTCCTCCCCACATACCCAACCATCCCACGACCCCATGCCCCCTCTCGATTCCGGCTCATGCTGCAAATTGTCTCCACCGATATATCAAAAACAGAGCCTACATGAGCCACCAACTCCTGGATCGATAGGTCGTAAGTATAAGAAGGCTTATCTTTCCGCCCCCTTAAAACTCGCTCAACAAAATCCTCACCCCCTAAAAACCGCTGCCCCCTCACCCGATATAAATCCTCCCGGTGCCCCACAAATATCTGATTTTCTACAAACCGCACATAATCCCGAATGGCTCTTGCCCTGACACCAGAAAATTGAGATAACACAAAACTACTATCCACCAACCCCCCTTTGCCTCCCCTTAAATACTCTCGATAACTACTCCACGGATACTCCGACGGATCTTTCACCAGCTTTCCACGAACCGGATTCAAATGAATATAGGCCGATAGCTCAATCAAATACGAATCCTTCTCACAAAGAATCGCCTTATAACGCCCCTGGAAAAGATGACCCCAACCCTGATACCGCAAATTATAATTCCTCGTGTAACGAAATTGAAGACTCTGCATCAGTCTCGAAAGAGGAATCTCTCCCACCTCAATCAATAGATGGACATGCGTCGGCATCAATACATAAGCATATAATAAAAACCCGTATCGTTCTTTATACTCTTCTAAAAATTTCAGATAGAGCCGGTAATCTCGATCCTGCTGGAAAACCTTAAGCCCTCTATTTCCCCGGACCATGACGTGGTAAAGCCCCCCAGGGTAATGAATTCTTGGTCTCCTCGCCATAGGACCTTCTTACCAAAGGAACTCCTCTTTGTCAATAGCTAATTAGTTATGCCTGACCCCAGTAAGGTTTGAAGAATGTGTGGACTGATGTATTATAATTGATGTGATGGAAAAATTTATCGAGATCATCGGGGCCAAGTCCCATAACCTCAAAAACATCTCCTGCCGGATACCAAGAGGCAAAATCACGGTGATCACCGGCGTTTCGGGGTCGGGAAAATCGACTCTTGCTTTTGACACTCTTTTTGCCGAGGGCCAACGGCGTTATATCGAATCCCTTTCCACCTATGCCCGCCAGTTTTTAGAGAAGATGGACCGGCCTGATGTTGAGGCGATTCATGGAATTCCTCCCGCCATCGCCATCGAGCAGAAGAACTCGGTGAAGAATGCCAGGTCCACCGTGGGAACGGCTTCGGAGATCTACGATTACTTAAGGCTTCTGTTCGCCAAAATCGGAGAGGTCTTCTGCCCCCATTGTCAGGTAAAAGTTGCCGGAGACACGGTTGAAACCGTCTCTGAGGCCATCCTGAGTCAATACCCACAACAGAAGGTATCCGTTCTCAGCCCCGTCCCATTAGCAAAGGGTGAAAAGGCGGAGATCAAAATTAAAGAACTCATCCAGAACGGATATTACCGGATCTGGGAAGAAGGAGAAGTCCTTGATCTCACAGTCCTTCCTCCCTCTCATTTCCGGGATAACCGGAAAATATTTTTGCTCATCGATCGATTGTCCTCCGAGGAAAAGAGCAGGTCGAGGCTGGCCGAAGCCATTCAGAGCGGATTTCACATAGGTGGCGGAACGATTGAGGTCCTTGGAGAGGAAGGCAAGAAAATGGCCTTCAACTCGAGTTACTCCTGCAACCGGTGCGGAAGAATCTTTAAAGAACCCGAACCCCTTCTCTTCTCCTTTAACAGCCCTGTGGGAGCTTGCCCAACCTGCCAAGGTTTCGGCAGGGTGATTGGCATTGATTGGCAGAAGGTGATCCCCGATCCGAAGAAAACTCTGAAAGAAAAGCCCTTTGCTCCCTGGAACACACCCGCCTATGAAGATCTTTACGGATACCTCTGGAAGGCCTGCCGCCGGCACCGCATCCCGACTCAAAAGCCTTTTGATGAACTTCAACCCGAACAGAAGGAGATTCTTCTCAACGGGAAAGATGAATTCATCGGCCTCAGGGGGTTTTTCGAATGGATGGAGGGAAAGCGGTATAAAGTTCATTACCGGGTCTTCCTCAGTAAATACCGGGCCTATACCCCCTGCCCCAATTGTCATGAGTCCCGCCTCAAACAAGAGGCGCTCCATGTCCGTTTGGCAGGGAAAAATATCTGTGAGTTCGGGGAGATGCCCATTTCGGAACTCCTGGAGTTCTTTTCAAACATTCCGTTGAAAGAGCATCAAAGAAAGGTGGGAGAGCGCCTCCTGAAAGAGATTCATGACCGGATCAAATTTATGGCGGAGGTAGGACTGGGATATGTCACTCTTTCGCGCCAGACCCGCACCCTCTCCAGCGGCGAATATCAGCGAATCACCCTGGCAAGGGCATTGGGATCCTCCCTGACAGAAACCCTCTATGTGCTCGATGAACCAAGCATCGGCCTGCACGCCAGGGATACCCATCGTCTCCTCCAGGCGCTCTTCCGGTTACGTAAAGGAGGCAATACGGTCGTCGTCGTGGAGCATGACCCGGATATCATTCGGGCGGCCGATTCCATCCTTGATCTCGGTCCGGGAGCCGGAAAAGAGGGGGGACATGTCGTGTTTGAGGGAGAGATTGGCTCCCTTTTGCAAATCGAGAATTCCATCACCGCCCGGTACCTGAGAAATGGCATCTCGCCGGGCCCCTCCAAATCCAAAAGAAAACCCTCGGGGTGGGTCACCATCCGAAAAGCCCGTCAGCATAACCTAAAAGAGATTAACGTCCGTATTCCCCTTGGGATGATGGTCTGCATCACGGGTGTATCCGGTGCGGGGAAGACCACTCTGGTCCACAATATCCTCTATGCCGGGGCTAAAGGCAGTGGGAATTCGGAATTTGAGAGGGGCGCTTTTGATTCGATCGAAGGGTTGGATCGGGTGGACAACCTTGTCCTGGTCAATCAATCCCCGATCGGTAAAAGCCTCCGATCAAATGCCGCCACCTATATCAAGACCTTCAGCGAAATCCGGGACCTTTTTGCCAGAACCCGGGAGGCAAGAAAATACGGGCTTCAACCCCGCCATTTCTCTTTCAACACGGCCGGAGGCCGGTGCGAGACCTGCCAGGGGGCAGGGTTTCAGGTTCTGGACATGCAATTTCTGGAAGATGTCATCATCACCTGCGATGCATGTGAGGGGAAAAGGTTCCGGCCCGAGGTGTTGAAGATTCATTATCAGGATAAAAACATTTCAGAGGTTTTAAATATGACCGTGGAGGAAGCCCTTGACTTTTTCAAAGGACACCCGAAGATCCTCTCAAAACTCCGGACATTGAAGGAAGTCGGATTGGGCTATCTCACTCTCGGTCAATCGACCAATACGCTAAGCGGAGGGGAATCCCAGCGTTTGAAACTGGCCCAGCATATCGGTCATGTCGATCCGGGGAAAAATCTCTTTATTTTCGACGAGCCTACCACAGGTCTTCACATGGCCGACATCGAACTCCTTCTGAAAACGTTTGAGAATCTCCTCTCCAATGGCCATTCCCTCGTCGTCATCGAACACAACCTGGACCTGATCCGCTGCGCGGACCATATCATCGACCTCGGACCGGAAGGCGGGGAGGCTGGCGGAAGGGTTGTCGCGGAAGGCGATCTCAAAACGGTCATGGCTTCGGGGCAGTCCTATACCGGGCAATTTTTAAGACAACGCCTGCAGCTATGAAAAAAGGTCGAAGGCGATCTATTGCACGGTCTCGCCGGGCTTGACCGTCAGGACTTTTGTCTGGGGCACATCTTTCATCCATTTCTGAAAATCCTCCACCGTGCCCGTTAACACGGGAAAGGTTCCGTAATGCATCGGGATCACAAACTTCGAACCAATCAGCTTGGCCGCATACGCTGCCTCCCTCGGGTCCATGGTGAAGTGGCTCCCGATGGGAAGAAGGGAGAGTTCCGGTTGATAGATCTCGCCGATGATCTTCATATCGCCCAAAATTCCAATCACTAACAGGGTCTAATCTTTCTTAATCAGCCCCCTCGATTTCCAGAACAAATTGGAGAGATCGCACAGTCTCCTTCCCCAGAAAGGTCCCGATGACTTTCTCGCATTGGGATGGATGAAGCAGAATCGGCGGCATTTCATCTGTTGTAATCTTTCCTCAAACTCCCTGCCGTTTTCGACGCCTTCAAAATAATCCGGTATCCAGTACCCGAGCGATGAAAAGGCGTTTTCCCTGCCGGAATGGTACTGATAGAAATCCATAAAATTCCAGAGGGAGGTCTTCACGCCGAATATCTCCGGATCAAGGTGCCAGGGAGAACCCGGCTCCATCTCAATCGTAAAAGTGCGAATGCCCTTCACGTTGGGATAGCCAGCACGGATCTTCTTCTGAAGCTCGATCGTCTGCCGGACATCTTCCTCCTTCTCAAAAGGCACGCCCACGGTGAAGAAGAGGTCGCAGGAGACATCATGACTTTTTAACCGGTCCAGGCATTCCATCAGTTCCCGGTTCGAATAGGCATTCCCCTTGTGAACCCTTCTCAGCCGGTCTGATCCCACATCGGGTGAAATGCCGATCAGCGATTTTCGGCCCGGAAAAGTCTCTTTGAAAGAACGGATAAAATCTGTCGTGGGCAACCCGAACGATTCGAAGAAACATTCCATCCGTATCTTTTCCTCGCGGATCCGAGAAAAGAGTTCGAGAAAGTATTCCGGATTCTTCGGATAAGGATCGAAACAGACATGAAAGGTTTCGTATCCATACGAGAGGGCTTCCCGGATCGTCTGGAGGACCTCCTCCACCTCCCGGAAGGTCACCTTTTTCCGCCCGGTGATCGTCTTCTGGGAAGGAATATTACCGCTGCACCAGGTGCATTGAACAGGGCACCCCCTGCCCACGGTGAGATGATAGATGGGCGATTTCAGAGAATACATCCAGAAATTCTTCTCTTTGGAGACGCCCTTCACATAGAAGGGTTGGCCAATGTACCGGACATAGGTGGAATAATTTTTGAGAAGGGGGAAGTTCGTGAAAGAGAGCCGGTTCAGGTCCTTTTCCGAGGCCACGTAGGAAAGCGGGTTGACCAGGATCCTTCCCTTTCTTCTCCATGTGAGATTCGAAACGGAGAAGAGGTCATCTTCCCCACGGAGGACAGCCTGGGCCAGTTCCAGCATGGGAACCTCCGCCTCTCCCCGGATCACGCCGTCGACCTCGTCGAAATTCCTCATAATCTCTTCATGGAAGAAACTGGCTGTAAACCCTCCGAGGAGAAGATAAACTGAGGGGAAGGCTTCTTTCACCATTTTGGCGACTCTTAAAACATCATAGCTCTGATGGTGCCAGTGGAGGTCGAGGGCAATGATCTTCGGATTCTTATTCTGGATATGGGCAAGAATGGAGAACTTGGGGTCTTCGATCCACTCCACTCCCAGGTGGACCACCTGGGAAGAGATGCTGTTCCGCTGGAGCAGGTCGGCTAAACCCAGGAGCCCCATGGGCAGAAAATTGATCCAGAGGAATTTTCCAATAGGACGGTAATAATTCTCGAGCTTGGGAACATGGATGAAGAGGCAGTCCACCTTTTCCATTGAGAGGATTGTAAGATGTTGAACGAAAGGATTTCAACTTTAATTCCCCTTTAAACACCCGCGAGGCTGAAAAGCCGCGCGTTTGATACCTCCTGTTTTTGTCCCGTGATAAATGACAGGAATTTGGCAAGTTGTTTCAGAACCAACGTCCCCTATTTCCTGAGGATGGCTCTTGCGGCGAAGAGTCCGGAGAGAGCGGCGCCGACGATGCCGTGGGAGGGGCGGGTATAATGGCCCGCCTGAAAGAGTCCGGGGACAACCGTCTGGTGCGACGGCCTCCCGTTGCCGAACTGGCCGGGCGTGGAAGCAAGGCCGTACATGGCGCCCTGCTCATTTCCGGTATAGCGCTCCAGCGTTAACGGGGTGGCCGCTTCGTGAAAGAGGAGATGATTCTTTAGACCCGGAATGATCTTCGAGTCCAGCTGTTGAAGGATCGTCTGAGAAAATTCCTCCTTGATTCGTCGGTAATCTTCCGGATTTCCCCTTCCCCATCCGTCCCTGTAATGATAGGGAACCATGGCAAGAACCTTCAGAAGGTGTTTCCCCTTCGGCGCCAGTGAACGATCCAAAAGCGTCGGGATCGAAAGGATCAACGTGGGGTTTTGGGGAACTTCGCCCCTTTGCATCATTCGATACTCCTCTTCCAGGTCGGAAAGGGAGCGCAGATAGGTAAAATAGGGAAGCCCCATCTTTCGTAAATTCAAATCCGTGGCCGCATAGAGGATGAAGCAGGAGAGCGAATATTCATATTGATCCATCTTGCTCGTCAGGGATCCCCGGTATTCTCGCGGAAGCATGCCGGTTAGGTGATTTGGGTTGATGCCGGAAATGATCAGGGGCGACTCAAACACTTCGCCGTTCTTGGTCACAACCCCTTCCGCCTTTCCATTTCTGATGAGGATCCGATCGACCCCGGTCCGGAGAAGGATCTCGCCGCCCGAGTTAAGAAGGCAATGGCCGATGGCCTCCGGAACTCTTCCCATTCCTCCCCTCGGATAGAAGACGCCCTCCATCAGGGCTTTGCTGATGAGGGTGGCGACGAAGAGAAAGGAGAGCCTTGAGGGCGGGTCCGTCGCAGGCAGGGTATGAAGGGCCATCTTGATCTCCCCTCCCCTGAAGAGACGGTCAAGAACCGCCTGGTGAGCGGTCCGGTGGTAGCGGATCAGATTTCTGAAGAAGAAAGGAAAGAGAATCTTTCTGACCAGGGTGATATCGGAGTAGGACTTCACCTCATTCCCGATCCGTTCGACCAGGGCAAGGTATTCCCTTAACCCCTTCTCTTCTTCTGGAAAGAGGGCCCCCAGGGCATGGGCATAGGAAGAAAACCCTCCAGTTTCGAGGGAGACCTCAAACCCGGGGTAGATGTTTCGGATCTGCCGGACGGGAATAAATTCGATGGCCTCATGGGCGCCGATCTCTTTCAGGATCTCGTGAAACTGTCCCCCCTCCTCGCATCCTCCGATGAAAGCGCCTGTTGCATCAAAGGTATAATCCCCCCTTTGAAACGAGACGACATAGCCTCCCGCCTGGCTCTCTTTTTCAAGGAGAAGGACCTTCCATCCCCTCCTGGCAAGAAGGCTGCCCGCGGTCAGTCCCGCCATTCCGGCTCCGATGACAATGGCGTCATAGCGTCTACGGTTCACCCGACCTCCTCTTCCACAAAATCAGGATTGCGGGGAGCAATGTGAGGGAGGCGATGGAACAGAACCCCATCCCGAAAATGGTCACCCAACCCATGGTCGAGAGGGCCTGGTAGCGCGCCGTGACCAGTGAACCGAATCCGAGCATCGTGGTCAGCGAGCACATGGCCATGGCCCTTCCTGTCGTGCGAAGGGCGAGGCCTACATCCCGTCCTCCCCCTTCTAAAAAGCGATGCATCAGATGAATGCTGTTGTCGATACCCATCCCGATGATCATGGGGAGGATGACGGCATTGACAAAGTTAAAACGAATTCCCAGGAGCGACATCGAGCCCACCATCCAGACCAATCCCAGAGTCAAAGGCAGGAGCGTAAAAACCGTGGCGCGCCACTGCCTGAAATGAAAATAAACCCAGACCAGGATGATGACGAATGCAATCGGCGTGAGGAGAAATAGATCTTCTTTCACAATCCGGAGGATCTCCGACTCCACCCGCTCGGGACCGGTGATCGAAATTCCCGGGAGGTCCCTGTCCAGCTGGTCCAGTGAGAGTTTCCCCTTCTCATAGTAGAGATGGGAAATGAGTCGATAGCCCTCCTCTTTTTGGACAAGAAACGGTTCGATCCCCTTCTTCAAAGGGCCTTGCCGGAGAACGGCGATCACGGCTTCAGGGGGATGGATGATTTCACTCCCTCGGGATAACGCCTCGAGGCTTTCAATCACGGGTTGAAATTCCGGTAAAGCAAAACCGTTCTCTTTCAGGGACCGGATGAAATCCGTTTTCACCTTTTCCAGATCGATCGATTCACGGAGGAGTCGGGCCGTCTTCCGCTGTTTTTCCGGAGAGGGAACGAAGGCCGACAGAGAGGTGAAAGAATGGATTTTCCCCTCCTTTTCGTATTGTTCAAGGGCCTTGGCCAGTTTCTCCTCGGCGAGCAGGAGGGAAGCAAGCTCCTTCCCTTCATGAAGGGCAAGCGCTTCGAGTTTTCTTCCTCCAAAGATCTCTATCATTCGGTCCAGGGCCTGGAGGGCTTCAACCTGCCTGGGCCTGAGATTTCTAAAATCCCTTTCCAATTCAATCCGGCAGGCAAAAAAGGCAAAGAAGACCGTCACCCCGATAAATCCCAACAGGATGGCAAGAGGGCGCTTCTTCAGGAAAGAAGAAGTCGCCCGGAAGGGGAAGGTATTCAGGGAACCATAGGAATAAGGGTCCTTCCTCCGGTCAATCCAGATAAGAAAGGAGGGAAGGACAAAAAAGATACAGAGCAGTGCGCAGAGAAGCCCCACCGATACGAGGAAGGCCAGTTCCAGAATCCCCTGGACGCGGGAAAAGAAAAGAATCGAAAAGGCAAAGATCGTGGTGAACGCCCCGGTCCAGACCGCTTTCCCGGTCTGGGTCAGGGTGGTCTCGATGGCCCTTGGAATATCCGATCCCGAGGCCCTTTCCTGTTGGTACCGGTCATAAATATGGACTGCGAAATCGATCCCCAATCCCACCAGGATCGCGGCAAAGGCGGTGGTCAGGATGTTCAAACTGCCAAGCGTGGCCGAGGCAATTCCCATGGTTAACTGGATTCCTCCGAAGAGAGGAAGTCCCACAAAGACGAAGGTGATCCATCTTCGGTAGGCATATAAAAACAGGATTAAGACCAGAAGGAGGGAGAAGAAAAAAGAACCCTGCATATCGAACCGAAGGGCCCTGGCTTCGGCGGTGGCGATGGGATGGGCGCCGGTGATGGAAATCTTCAAACGATGGGGGGGGCCGGAATGGACCGGCAGGATCCGTTTCTCCAGGGCCTCCACCAGGGATGATGAAAAGGAGAGATCGGTCGCAGGTTGCGCAGGCTCCGTAATGATCAGGAGCGATTTCCGATCCCTGGAAAGGAAAAAATTGCCGGCCTCTTCGAATTCCATCCCCTTCATTCCTTCCCGCCATTTCTCCATGAAAAGCCATCGCATTTCAAAGGGATCGATCCGGATCAGGTCTTTCATCGCAAAGGACGCCTGGCTGACCAGGGTTCTCCTATTTTTTCGAACCTGTCGGTCGATCTCCTCCGCGCTCCATTTCTCCATCAGTTTGGGAATGTCTTTTTCATCGAGGAAGAGGTAGGGATGGGTCAGAAAAAGAGAAAACGCCGGCTTGACTCCCTCCAGGTCCTCGGCCTCTATCTTTTGAAACCGGACTCGTTGAAAGGCCTTTCTTCCGTCGATCTCGATCGCCTTCAGGGCGTCCGCAATGGTCCTGCCCGATTCCGCCAATCGCCCGGGTTCTGCTCCTTCTTCCTGTTCCAGGAGAATGAAGAGAAGATCGAAGGTCCCCGCCTCTTTGAGGTTCTCCATGTAAAGCTTGATGGGACCTTCCTCGGACGGAAAGAGCTTGAGGAAGTTGGGGTCAAACCGGAGCCGGCCGGTGAGAACGAAGGCAACTCCCAGAAGAACAAAAAAGAGGAGGAGGATCCTCCGGTGCCGCCGGATACAGAGACGGGCAATTCCGCTTAAGAGTCTCTCGCGCAAAACAGCCTCCCGGGCCGGTCCCCTCTCTTCGGTCGAGGGGTTGCGAATCCGGTCAAATTTTGCCTTGCGAATAAATGAATTTATTTGCTATGATTCTCGCAATTTGATATTTATATCAGAATCGTCCCATAAATTCGATTCTCTTTCAACTGAAATTCAACCAGACAGGAGAACACATCCCATGAAAGTCGTGCCGGCCATCCTTGCAGAAAAATTCGATGACTGCCTGAAGATGTTGAGGCAAGCCGAATCCTTTACGGATTACGTTCAAATCGACCTGATGGATGGAGAGTTCGTTCCTTCGCGAAGCTTCTCCGGAGAAGAGATCAACAGGATCAACGCTTCCCCCGATTTTGAAATTCACCTGATGGTCAAGGACCCCGCTTCCTTAATGGCCCGCATCCGGCATCCCCGTCTCAAAAAAGCGATTTTCCATTTGGAATCGAAGGTTGATCCTATCGATTTTATCCGTCGGATGGAGCAGAGAGGAATTCCAGCGGGATTGGCGGTGAACCCGGAAACGGAGCTGATTCAATTTAGAGAAATATCAAAGCATGTGGGGACGTTGCTCTTTCTTGCGGTCGACCCGGGTCATTACGGAAGCCCCTTCCGGCCCGAAGTATTGAAGAAGGTTAAAGAGACGAGGCGCCTCTTTCCGGACAAAATCATTTCCGTCGATGGGGGCGTCTCCTTGGAGAATTTAAAATTATTTAAAGAGATCGGTGTCGATTCCGTCTGCGTGGGGAGCCGGATCTTCCTCAAGGGCGTTCCCGAGGAGAATTACAGGCAGTTCATAAATAAAATCAAAGAATGGGAGGCAGTTGAAACGAAATGATGGACCGCGACGAACTTTGCATCAACACCATCCGGATGTTGTCGGTGGATATGGTTCAGCAAGCAAACTCCGGACATCCCGGAATGCCCATGGGCGCTGCTGCCATGGCTTATGTCCTCTGGACAAGATTCCTCAGGCACCACCCCCGTCACCCACAATGGCCCGACCGTGATCGGTTTGTCCTCTCGGCAGGCCACGGTTCGGCCCTTCTCTACTCTCTTCTTTATCTCACCGGATACGATCTCTCCATCGAAGAGATCAAGCGGTTCAGGCAGTGGAAGAGCAAAACCCCGGGCCATCCCGAATGCCGGGAGACACCGGGGGTTGAGTGCACCACCGGCCCCCTGGGACAGGGATTTGGAAACGGGGTCGGCATGGCGATCGCCGAGCGTTTCTGCGCCGCCCACTTCAACCGCCCCGGCCATGAGATCGTGGACCACTACACCTATGGGATTGTCAGCGACGGGGACCTGATGGAAGGGGTCGCTTCGGAGGCGGCCTCATTGGCCGGCCACCTCAAACTGGGCAAACTGATCTACCTCTACGACAACAACCATATCACTCTTGCGGGGGAAATCGGGCTCCACTTTACCGAGGATGTGTGCAAACGTTTCGAAGCCTATGGCTGGCATGTCCAATCCGTTGAAGACGGAAACGATAGGGAAGCCATTGCAAAGGCCATCGCAAAAGCCCGCGAGGATTTATCCCGGCCTTCCCTCATCTCCGCACGGACCCACATCGGTTACGGAAGCCCTCGCAAACAGGACTCGTTTGAATCTCACGGTTCTCCCCTGGGTCAGGAGGAGGTCATCGCGACGAGGAAGAATCTCGGCTGGCCTCTTGAGCCGAACTTTTTCGTGCCGGAGGAAGCGCTCGCCCATTTCAGAGAGGCTCTCAACAGGGGCGCCCGGCTTCAAGAGGAATGGAAGGCGAAGCTCGCGTCATACGAAAAGGCCTACCCGGATCTCAGCATCGAGTGGGACCGGTGGATCAGGAAGGACCTTCCCGAGAAATGGGATCAGGAGTTCCCCGTTTTTTCACCCGATCCGAAAGGGCTGCCGACTCGCTCCGCAGGCGGCCAGGTGATCAATGCCATCGCCTCCCGCCTTCCTTCCCTGACCGGGGGCTCAGCCGATCTAAACCCGTCCACCAACACGGTTTTGAAAAACAGGGGCAATTTCCAGTGCCCGGAATCCGTCGAACAGACTCCTCAGGGCGCCGTTCCCGGCCCCTGGGGATATGAAGGGGCAAATATCTGGTTTGGAGTTCGTGAGCATGCCATGGGAAGCATTCTCAACGGGATGGCGCTTCATGGCGGGCTCTTTCCCTTTGGAAGCACGTTTTTAATCTTTTCGGACTATATGAGACCGGCAATCCGGCTTGCCGCCCTGATGAGACTCCATGTCATTTATGTTTTCACTCACGACTCCATCGCCCTCGGAGAGGACGGCCCCACTCACCAGCCCGTGGAGCAACTTGCCGGTTTCAGGGCCATTCCCGGGTTGACCGTGGTCAGGCCGGCGGATGCAAATGAAACGGCGGAAGCCTGGAGGTTCGCCATGGAACACAGGGAGGGGCCTGTTGCCATCATCCTGACCAGGCAGAATGTGCCAATCATCGACCGGACCCGGTTCAGTCCGGCCGATGGGCTGAGAAAAGGGGCCTATATCCTGTCCGATGCTTCTTCCGGCAATCCTGAGATCATTCTGATCGCTGCGGGTTCGGAGATTCATCCGGCGCTCGAGGCCTATGAACAATTGAAGGCGGAAGGCGTCGGCGTCCGTCTTGTAAACATGCCGTCCTGGGAACTCTTTGAGCGGCAGACGGAAACTTACCGGCATCAAATCCTTCCCCCGCAGGTGACCGCGAGAATATCGATTGAAGCAGGGTCCACGCAGGGCTGGCACAAATATGTGGGGCTGAAGGGTGAAACCATCGGGATCGACCATTTCGGAGCCTCTGCTCCCATGAAGGTCCTCCTCAAGGAGTTCGGATTCACGGCCGAACACATCCTGAACAGGGTAAGAGGTCTCTTATTTGAAAAGAAGGGAGAAAAATCGAGGGATGAATAAGAATCGATTGATCGGCATCAAGGAACTGGGCCAGAGCATCTGGCTCGATAACCTGAGCAAGAAATTGATCCAATCCGGGGAATTGAAACGTTTCATCGAAGAAGATGGCATGAGCGGGATTACCTCCAACCCGACGATCTTTCAGAAGGCAATTTCGGGAAGTGCGGATTACGATGCCTCCCTGCTGAAGATGATCGGTCAGGGGATCCATGACGAAAAAGAGCTTTTCCTCGGACTGGCCATCGAAGACATCTCCGCGGCAGCCGAGATGCTGTGGCCGGTGTACCGACAGACCGGCGGGCAGGACGGATTTGTGAGCATCGAGGTCTCTCCCGACCTTGCCTATGACACCGCGGCCACGATTTCGGAGGCAAGGCGGATCTTCTCGACCATCGGCAGGAAAAATATCCTGGTCAAAGTCCCGGCCACCCGGCAGGGACTCCCTGCGATTGAGCGGTTGATCGGCGAGGGAATCAATATCAATGTCACCCTTCTCTTTTCGGTAAAACGCTACGAGGAAGTGGCAGACGCCTATCTCCGGGGGCTGGAACATAGAACGGGCAAAGGAGAACCGATCGATGAAATCGCCTCCGTGGCAAGTTTCTTTGTGAGCAGGGTGGATACGCTCACGGATCAGCTGCTCGAATCCCGGATCTCCTTATCCGCCTCGCAGGCGGAAAAAGATAGATTGGCGGGCCTTCTCGGACAGGCCGCCGTCGCCAATGCAAAGATCGCTTATCATCGATACCGGTCCATTTTCTCGGACAGACGTTTCCTTTCTCTGAAAGAAAAAAGGGGCCGGCTCCAGAGAATATTATGGGGGAGCACAGGAACGAAAAACCCGAAATACAGCGATATCAAATACGTGGAGGAGTTGATCGGGCCGGAGAGCGTCAACACCCTGCCCGAAACGACGATCGAAGCCTTTAGGGACCATGGGCAGGCCAAGGTCACTGTCACCGGCAACCTCGAAGATTCGGAAAAGGTCTTCCGGGAACTCGGGGCCTCGGGCATTGACATCGATGAAGTAACCGAACAGCTGGAGAACGAAGGGGTTAAGTCTTTTTCCGATTCCTTCTTCTCTCTCTTAGGGGAGATCGCCCGGAAAAGGGATTCCTTTCTATCAAAAATGAAATGAACGGCGGTTCAAATCGGTTGGGAGAAGAAAGATGAACGAGTTTGAGAGGCGGGTCGCTGAGACAACGGGCCAGGGGTTGTTCAGCAGGGAGATTGAGATCCTGCAGGTGAATCTTGGGTTTCGATGTAACCAGCGTTGTGCCCACTGCCACCTCGAGGCATCGCCTATGCAGGGTGAGATGATGCATTGGCCAACAATGGAGCTCATCCTTGAGGCGGCGGCAAGCGCCGATTGCCGGCTTGTCGATCTGACCGGAGGGGCCCCTGAGCTCAACCCGAATTTTTGCCGTTTTGTAGCCGCTCTTCGCCAGGAAGACCATCCTGTCCAGGTCCGGACCAACCTGACCGTCCTCCTTGAACCGGGAATGGAGGAGATGCCGGAGTTCTTCCGGGACCGCCAGATTCAACTCGTGGCTTCCCTGCCATGCTATCTCAAAGACAATGTCAGTGCCCAGCGGGGGGATGGCGTTTATGAAAAAAGTGTCGAAGCGATCAAACGACTGAATGCTCTTGGCTATGGCTCTGAACCGACGTTGCCAATAAACCTGGTATATAACCCCGGGGGGCCTTTTCTCCCCCCCTCCCAATCTGCACTCGAAGAAGACTACCACCGGGAGCTCCGGCACCGTTTTGGCATCACGTTCACCCGCCTTCTCACCATCACCAATATGCCCCTGGGACGTTTTCGAAAGGAACTGGCCCGGCAATGCCAGGAAAGAAGTTATCTGGACCTTCTCCGGAAATCTTTTAATCCAAAAACAGTGAACGGGTTGATGTGCCGCCGCCAGATCAGCGTAGGGTGGGATGGAACGCTGTATGACTGCGATTTCAACCTGGCGCTCGGCCTTCCTGTAAATCACGGCGCCCCTGACCACATCCGATCGTTCAGGCCGGGAGACCTGAAGATCCGCCGGGTCTCCACCGGGGAACACTGTTTTGCCTGCACCGCCGGATCAGGATCCTCCTGCGGCGGAGCGCTTGTATGACATGAAACAACCTTCACCCATCCCTGTAAAGAGAGGTCAAAAACCGGTCATCAAGGCCCTTCTCCTGGTCGCCTTCATCATCGCTGCCGTTTTCACAGTCCGTTTCACGCCGCTTAAAGAATGGCTTGCAGAAGAAACCCTGGGCCGTCTCCTCAAGGGGGCGGGATTTTGGGCTCCTTTGACCTTTATGTTGATTTATGCGGTCGGGATATGCCTCTTCGTTCCAGGGACCCTGCTCACTGCCCTGGGAGCGGCCATCTTCGGTCCCTACTGGGGATTCTTATATGTTTGGGCGGGGGCCATGGCCGGGGCCAGCGCCGCCTTCTGGATCGGGCGAACCCTGGGCAGGGAATTTGCCGCTTCTCTCGTTGGGAATCGCCTGGCAAAATATGATGAGGCCATCGAACGAAACGGCTTTGCCACGGTCCTCTATTTGCGTCTCGTTTATTTCCCTTTCACACTGATGAATTTTGGCATGGGATTGACCAGGGTCCGGTTCCGGGACTACGTCTCCGGAACGGGATTGGGTATCATTGTGGGAACGTTCATCTTCACTTTCTTCATTGGCACCCTCAAAGAGGTTTTTGCAGGCGGTGACTGGAGCCGGCTCCTTTCTTTTAAGGTCTTTTTCTCCGTAGGCCTCTTTGCCTTCTCCCTTTTTATCCCGAAGGTCATTAATAAGTTTAAGAAGGAAAAGTAATCCCGGGCTCAATCTTCTTTTTCACAATCTTCTTTTTCACTTGACAGTTTATCCTGGATGAGTAACCCTAAATATCGATGAAAATATTGGTCGTCACCAATCCTGTGGCAGGAGGCGGAAAAACCCTCCGTCTTCTGCCCAGGATCAAGCGCTGGCTTTCCGGGTCGGTTCATGAATTTTTCTTCGTGATCCCGGAGTCCCCGGCCGAGATGCACTCCAATATCCTCAATGCTTCTGCACAAGGGATCGATGCCATCCTTCTTTCAGGAGGCGATGGAACGGTCCACCATGCTCTCCCGGCCATAGTGGAGACGGATATTCCCTTTGGCTTTCTGCCCTGCGGCCGGGGCAACGATTTTGCCAGGAATATTGGCTTGACGATGGATTTAAAAAATAATTGTTCCCTGCTATCGGACCCGTCTTTTCACCGGCTCGATTTGCCGAGCGTTAATCAGGTTCCTTTTGTGTCCATCGCTTATGTCGGTTTTGACGCGGAAGTAAACCATCTGGCCAATCACCAGAAAGGCTACTTCGACGGCACCCTGGGTTATATCGTCTGTGTTCTGAAAGCATTAAGGAATTTTAAGCCCTTCAACGTTGAGATGACCATCGATGACGAGGCCTGGAGAGGGCGCGTGATGATGGTGTCCGTGGCCAATGCTCCTTTTTACGGGGGAGGGATGAAAATTGCTCCCGATGCAAAGATGAACGACGGGAGGCTCGATGTCTGTATTGTGAAGGAAATTTCAAAACTGGAACTCCTTCAACAATTTCCAAAAGTCTTCAAGGGCACCCATGTCTCCCATCCGAGGATCATGATGAAAACCGGGCAAAGAATCAAGATCCTCTCGGAGGAACAGAGAGAAATCTTTGCGGATGGGGAACCTGCGGGAACCCTGCCCGCGGAATGCACGATCGGAGATCAATCCGTCCGGATTTTATCTCCGGCCAAGCCTCCTCCCGGCAGGTGCATGAATAGTCCCGCGAAACAGGTGAAACGATGATCTTTCATAAAAGATATCGGGTGATTCCGGTCATAGCCATTCTTCTATTCCCTTCCCTTCTTTTTGCGGAAGCAAAGCTTCTGACCATCATCCACACAAACGATATGCACTCCCACCTCCTCGGGCATTCGCCCAATCTCGATTATACGCCATTCAAAACAGGAGACGATGCAACCCTCGGCGGTTGGGCCAGGATAGCCACGCTGATCCGATCGGAGAGGGAGAGGCGAGCACATCCGACCCTCGTTGTGGATGCAGGAGATTTTCTCATGGGGTCGCTCTTCCATATGGTTTCAAGGGAAGAGGCGCTGGAGCTCCGGCTGATGAAAGAGATGGGCTACGATGTGATCACGCTGGGAAATCATGAATTCGATCTTATGCCCAAAGGATTGGCGCGCACCATCGCTTCCGCCCATCAACAAGGGGGGATGCCGGAGATCGTCTTTTCGAGCGCTGTGTTCGATAAGGAGAACCCTGAAGACGACTCACTCGAAGAGGTTTTTAGAAAGGGCTGGGTCAAACCCTACCTCGTCAGGGAAGCCGGGGGAATCAGGATCGGGTTCTTCGGAATCATGGGAAAGGATGCGGCGGAGGTATCCCCCTTTGCCCGGCCGGTCAAATTCAGGAATCCGATCGAGGTCTCCCGCGAGGTGGTCAAGATCCTTCGGGAAAAAGAGAAAGTGGACCTGGTCATCTGTCTTTCCCACAGCGGGCTCAGGGAGGATCGGTCCCGCTCAGAGGATGAACAGCTCGCCAGGAAAGTCCCTGGAATCGATATCATTGTAAGCGGCCATACCCATACCAAACTTGCCAGGCCCCTTCTGGTCAACAAGACGATCATCGTTCAGGCCTATGCCCACGGGAAGAATGTGGGCATCCTCGATCTGGCTTATGAGGATGGGCAGGTGGCGTTGAAAGGATATGACCTGGTCGATGTGGACGATCGCATCCCCGGGGATGAGAAGATTCAGAAGAAGATCGAATCCTTTATCGGCCTCGTCGAGCAAAAAATCCTTAAGGATCACGGTCTGACCTTCTATCAAGTAATGGCGAAAACAGGTTTTGATTTGATCCTGGCGCCGGACGAATCGAACCTTGGCAACCTGATCGCCGACTCGATCCGCTGGGCGGTCAACAAGATCGATTATGACGAGAAAGACCCTGTCACCAGGGTCGTCTTTGCGATTGAATCGAACGGAGTGATCAGGGACGATCTGATCAAGGGGAAGACCGGTCAGGTGGCGGTCTGCGACCTTTTCCGGACGGTTCCTCTGGGTATCAGCCGCGGGGACGGCCGCATGGGATATCCGATCATCACCTGCTATCTCCACGCCCATGAAATCAAGAAGGTCCTCGAGGTGGTAACCAGCATCTATCCGAAAAAGGGGAACAAGTTTTTCCTCCAGGTTTCAGGGGTCAGGTTCAAATATAACCCCAACAGGATGATCTTTGACAGGGTGACCGATATCTTCATCGGAAGCGAGGAGGGGTATCTTCCCCTCGACTACTCGCCGTCGAATAAGACCCTGTTCAGGGTCGCCGCAAACCTCTACAACGCAACCTTCCTCAACTTCGTGGGTCGTTTTACCTTCCGCATCCTCGATATTGTCCCAAAAGACCGAAGCGGCAACCCGATTGTCGCCGTGGAGCCAAAAGGCAATCCTTTCGACCTCCTTCTACCGTTAAGAGTGGATGCCGACAGGGAGAAACCCGGCATCCAGGAGTTGAAGCAATGGACTGTTCTCATGGATTACGTGAGGAACTTTCCGGACCGGGACGGGGATGGGATTTCTGACATCCCTGAAACATACAGGGGAAAACTTGGAAGGATTGTAAAAGAGCCGAGATGGAACCCCGTCTCCCTGCTTTCGCGCGGGACCTACGTCACCTGGATGGCCTTCGGCGGAGTCGTCCTCATTCTTCTTCTTGCCGGATCAATGATCTTTCTTGCGGCGCGGAAGGTGAAACGGGCGGCCCAGGCCCAAAAGACCCTTCCGGGCTCTCCGGATGGACTATAAGCACAAGAGGTTCCGGGCTTCGGCGGGGGTGGCAATCTCTCGTCCGAACTCCCTGGCGATCCGGACAATTCGCTCCACCAGCTCCGCGTTGGTTTTAGCGAGCACGCCTCTGGAGTAGAAAATATTGTCCTCCAGACCCACCCGGACATGGCCCCCCATGGTCATGGCAATCATCGCCATGGGAAACTGGCCCTGGCCGACCCCGATCACAGACCAGGTGGAATCTCCGGGGATGATCTCTGTCAGATGAAGGAGTGACTTCGCCGTCGCCGGCATTCCGTTGGGCGTCCCCAGGACAAACTGGAAATGGAGCGGGGGCTTCAGAAGACCCCTCTCAAGATATTTAAGGCAGGTATAGGCCATGCCCACTTCAAAAACCTCTAATTCCGGTTTGATTCCCCTTGCCAGCGTCTCTTTTGCCAAGGCATCCAGAAATTCCTTTGGATTAAGAAAGACATTCTCGCCCATGTTGATTGACCCCGCATCAAAGGAGACCATTTCGGGTTGAAGACTCAAAGGCTGCAATCGTTCGGAAACAGGCAGGTTCCGTCCCGGAATCCCGCTCGTGGTCAAACAGAGGATCGCATCGGTCTCGTCCCGGATACGGTCCGCCACTTCCTTAAAAATGGAAAGATTCTGGGTCCCGAGCCCTGTCTCCGGGTCTCTGACATGGATATGGAGCGCCGAGGCTCCTGCCCTCCACGCCTCAATCCCGGATCGGGCGATCTCCTCGGGCAGAATGGGGATATAAGGCGTTTGCTGTCGTGTGATCCGGGAACCGGTAATCCCAACTGTAATAATCAGTTTTTCCATTTCACTTGTTCTATTTTTTTAATCCCGATTCAGACATCACAGAAAAGGTCGTTTTCAGTATTTCGATGATCTCGTCGATCTGGTCCTCTTCGATGATCAGCGGAGGACCAATCATCACCATATCCCCATTAATCCCGTCCACAAACCCGCTGCCGGGATAAAGGACAAGCCCGTTCTCAAAGGCCAGGTCAATCACCCTCTCCGTGAATCTGTCCGACCTTGGGAAAGGCCCCTTCGTCTTTTGGTCCCTGACAAATTCGATGGCGGTCATCATTCCCTTCCCTCTCACATCGCCTATAAAAGGAAAGGCCTTCAACTCTTCCAATCTCTTTAAGAGGTAATCGCCCTTCCCGGAACATTGTTCGATGAGCCTCCTCTTCTCGATAAACCGGAGCACAGCCAGGCCCACGGCGCAGGCAACCGGATGGTGCGAGAACGTGTGCCCATGGACGAATCCCCCTGTCCTCTCTTTCAATCGCTCTACGAATTCACTTCTCGTGATCATCGCCGAGAGAGGGAAGTAGCCTCCGCTCATCCCTTTTCCAAGCACCATGATATCAGGAATCAAGTTCCAATGCTCAACTGCAAACCATCTTCCTGTCCTGCCCATCCCGGCCATCACCTCATCATCGATCAAAAAGATTCCAAAACGGTTGCAGATCTCCCTGATCGATGCGAGATACCCCTCCGGGGGGACAAGGGCCCCGATCGTTGCGCCCCCGATGGGTTCGAGGATAACCGATGAGATCGTCTCCGGCCCCTCCACCCGGATCAGATGTTCGAGCGCTTTTGCACATTCGAGTTCGCATTTCGGGTAAGAGAGGTTGAAGGGGCACCTGTAACAATAGGGCGGAGAAAAATGGGGGAAATCGATCAGAAGAGGAAGGTAAGGTTTTCTCATTCCGATGCGTCCGGTCAGTGAAAGGGCTCCGAGGGTGTTTCCGTGATAACTGTTCCAACGGGCAATGACCTTCCACCTCTGGGCATGTTCGGAATCCCAAAAAAACTGTCTTGCAAATTTGATGGCCGCTTCAATCGATTCCGAACCTCCGGAGAGAAAATAGATCTTATCGAGCCCTTCCGGCAGGATCTTTCCGAGCGCCTCAGCATATTCCTCAATCGACCGGGTGGTAAACTGGGTCCCGTGCACATAACCCACCTGGCCCATCTGCTCGGTCATCGCATGAAGAATCTCTTTCTGACCGTGTCCGATGTTGACGACGAGTGCGCCACCGGAGCCATCGATATATCGTTTCCCCGTCTCATCATAAAGATAGATTCCATCTCCATGCGTGGCCAGGGGATAGACCCGCCCCAATTTCCGATAAAAAACATGTCCCTTTGGGTAGGCGTAATCCATTCGAAAACCTCAATTCGCAATAGCCGATGAAAAATGTTTAACTTTTCTCTCCGCACTTTTCAAGAAAAAAAGGAAAGAGTTGTCGAATCAATCGTCGGAATTGTCGAAATTCACCTATTTAAAAAGGATCGGTCATGTCCTTTCCCTCTGCCAGGAATCTATTATTTTTTTCTAACCTCTTAATAACTTTGGGCTAATCCCGGGGATAAATTTAAAACCCCAAAGGCCTGTAACGATTGGCATGGTCGTTGCTATAAAGAGATTAAAAATAAAAAAGAAAGGAGGTGAATCAAATGAAAAAAATGATGATCGCACTGGGTTTAGTGGTCATATTGGTTCTGGGAGCTATTTCTGCTTATGCCTACGGTCCGGGTTATGGTCCTCGCGGGAAGGGCGGCGGCCCTTGCTGGGGAGGTCCGGAAACCGACAAGGCATCTTCCCTGACGCCCGAGCAGAAAACGAAACTTCAAGAATTGCGACAGAAGTTTGCCGATGAGACGGCAAAACTCAGAGGAACGCTTCTGACTAAAAAGCTGGAGCTTCAATCTCTCTGGACCAATCCGAAAACCGATGCCAAAGCCATCGTTGAGAAAGATAAGGAGCTAAGGGACCTCCAGAACCAGATGAGGGACAAGGGTTTGCAATTTAAATTGGAAGCCCGCCAGTTTCTCACGCCTGAGCAGATCGCCGGATTCGGATCGGGAGCCTGTATGGGTCCCGGGGGTGGCCGGGGACAGATGAAAGGCCGTGGAATGGGACCCGGAATGGGCCCTGGACGTGGACCCTGCTTTTAACCCCTGTTCAAACCATGTTCGTCAAAGGGGAAGGCCCGGCCTTCCCCTTTTTATTTTGACATTTTAAAACGATTCCGATATGGTTTAAGGTAGAAAGGAGACCGGAGGGAGGATCAAAGCATGCAATCAAGAATAACCGTTTTCTTCCTCGCTCTTCTCTTTCTTTCACCCATCCCTTCTTATGCTCAATCGATGGGGATGAAACCGTGGAAGAAAGAAGTCCGGTGCTGGAGGGCATCGGATCTGAATCTCTCTTCGGAACAGCGAAAAGGCCTCGACCTCCTTCAGCGGACCCATCTCCGCGAAGCGCAACTTCTTCGGGCCCAGCTTGTCACCAGACGGCTCGAGTTCAGGGAACTTCTCGCCGATCCTTCTTCAACCATGGAGATCCTCCGGCCCCAATATCTCGACGTGGTGGAAATCCAGTCCAAATTGGATGAGAAGGTCATCGAATACCTTGTAAATGTCCGTAACCTCCTCACCCAGGAGCAGCTCAAGTCCTGGTGCCCTGAACAGGAGTATCCCCTATTTCAACGGATGTTGCCTGGTTACGGCCCCATGGGGCCCATGCGCCCAAAGAAAATCACACCCCCGGAAGAATAGGAAGGAATTCAAGTTGTTCGGAAACAGGAAGAGGACAAGAAGCGGTTTCTCGCCCATCTATCTGATGATCTTCTCCGGGATCATCCTCGTCATTCTGATCATCAACGGCCTTTTAGAAATCAACCGGACTCAAAAGGGATTCTATCTCCTGCTGGAAAGGGAAGCAACCGTCCTTATCCAGCACTTCGAGCAGAATATTCAGGAGGCTCTCACTTCCCTTCAATCCTCCCAGCACTTTTTCGGCCTGGAAGAATCGATTGCCGAATATCTCCTCGAAGTGCTCCACCGAGCGGACCAGATCGATCAAGAAAAGCCTCTGAGCCTTTCCGACCTCCAATCGCTCGTCCATCAATACTCCTTCACTTCAATCGGGTTCTATGATTCGAAAGGGAATCTTCTTCGCGCCTGGCCCTCGGCCCCTTCCATTGAAAAACGGGGCTTTCTTGAGGAGATTATGAAAAAGAACCGTTCGGTCGTCATCGACCTCTTCGGAAAACCTCTGACCGATGGGGAACGCTTCACCATTGCCATCGGAAGACAGAGGACTCCGGGGATCATGGCGCTTGAACTCAGTGGAGAACAGATGAAACGGCTTCTTCGCCATTTTGCAGTTCAGAGGGCCATCTCCGACCTGGGGCTCAGGGAGGGCATCCTCTTTATCTCCGTTCAGGATGCCAATCTTCTCACTCTTGCCCACATGGACCCCGCCCTGATCGGGCAAGTCGAAGAGGGTCCCTTTCTGAGAAGTGCGCTTCAAAGCAAAAAGATTCTATCGCGCTTCTATCGGCATGGGAACGGAGAGAAAATCTTCGAGGTGGTTAAATCTTTCCCGGTGAATGATCAACCCGGGGGCCTGATTCGCATCGGATATTCCTCCGGAGAGATTCATCCCCTCCTCAGCCGGATTAAGAAAAGCGTGGCTCTTTCCGTCTTCTTCTTTCTCATCCTCGGAGTTTCGGCAACCACTCTGGTCTGGGTGAATCAGAACCGGCATCTTCGGAAGATGAAAGAGATGGAGGACAGGATCCGGCTGGCCGAACGGCTCTCTTCCCTCGGCCATCTGGCCGCAGGCGTCGCTCACGAGATTCGCAATCCCCTCAATGCGATGGGCATGGGCCTCCAGAGGCTCCGGAGAGAGTTTCTTCCCCAGGAGGAATTGAAGAGGCAGGAATATCTCTCCTTTGCGGACCTCATCCTGAAAGAGGTGCGGAGGGTCAATGAAATCATCGAGCAATTTTTAACCCTCTCCCGACCCTCTCAACTCAAACTCAAAGATGCCTCGCTCGGCGACCTCCTCAACAATCTGGTCGCCCTCTTCCAGGAGGAGGCGAATTCACAGAACATCACCCTGCGCTTGGAGGTGGAACCCGGCCTCCCTCCCCTCCGCATAGACGGTGAAAAGTTGACACAGGCATGGATCAATATTATGAAGAATGGAATGCAGGCCATGGAAAAGGGCGGCATCCTCCGGATCGAAGCTCATTCGTCTAAGGATCGTGTGGAGGTGGTCTTCTCGGATTCGGGTTCTGGCATCTCTGAAGACCGGATGGACAAGATCTTCGATTATTACTATACGACAAAAGAGAAGGGGGTGGGCCTGGGACTTCCCATCGCCCACGGGATCATCGAAGCCCACGGGGGCCGGCTAAAAATAGAGAGCAAAGTTGGGTCAGGAACGAAGGTGACGATAACGCTCCCCATTAAAATTTAAAGTTCGGAGTGAATTAAAGTTACAAGTGACTAAAGTTGTATTCAAACTTTAGTCACTTTACCTCACTTTAGTTCACTTTAGGCAATTCATCGATGGAAAAAGCAAGGATACTCATTGCTGAGGATGAGAAACCCCAGAGGGAACTGCTCGAAGGTTTTTTAAAGAAGGAGGGGTTCTCTGTAGAAACAGCATCCCATGGCAGGCAGGCCATTGAGAAGGTGGATGGAGACTTTTTTGACATCGTCTTCCTTGATTATAAGATGCCTGAACTCGATGGCCTCCAAACCCTTCGGGAGATCAGGAGACGCCTCCCGGACCTTCCGGTGGTGATGATGACCGCTTATGGAACGGTTGAGACGGCGGTGGCATCCATGAAAGGGGGCGCTCTCGACTATCTGACCAAACCGATCGACCTGGACGAACTCCTCCTCATCATCCGGAAAGTTCTGGAACGGTCTGCACTGGTCAGGGAGAACAGGGATCTGAGGGCCAGGCTTCAGGAACGATATACCTTCCAGAATATTATCTATGGAAGCCCGAACATGGAGGAGGTGATGGGGCTGGTAGCTCGTGTCGCCCCCAGTCAGGCCACGGTCCTCATCCGGGGCGAGAGCGGAACAGGCAAAGAGTTGGTTGCCAATGCCATCCACTATGCCAGCGCCCGGTCCGAAAAAACCTTCATCAAGGTGAGCTGCTCCGCCATTCCCGAGACGCTCCTCGAGAGCGAACTCTTCGGCCACGAAAAGGGGGCCTTCACCGGAGCCATCCAGAAAAGGATTGGCCGGTTCGAAGAGGCGGATGGGGGCACCCTCTTTCTTGACGAAATCGGGGAGTTCGCGCCCTCCACCCAGGTCAAACTTTTGCGAATATTACAGGAGAAGGAATTCCAGAGACTCGGATCAAACCTCAACCTCAAGACCGATGTGCGGGTTATCACCGCCACCCATCGCCCTCTTGAAGAGGCGATGAGGAAGGGTGAGTTCAGGGAGGACCTCTACTACCGGCTCAATGTGATTTCGATTCATCTTCCGCCGTTGAGGGAAAGAAAGGAAGACATCCCCCTGCTGATCGACCATTTTTTAAAAAAATATGCAGAGCTCAATCAAAAAAAGATTCAGGATCTCTCCAAAGAAGCGCGAGCCCTCCTCTCTCGCTATTCTTATCCGGGAAATGTGAGGGAACTGGAGAATCTGATCGAGCGGGCGGTCGTCCTCTGCCGGGGGGAGGTCATCACCACGCAGGATCTCCCCTTTCACCTGCAAGAGGGAGCGTCCGAAAAATCGTGGGATATGCCAGGGAAAATGAAAAGCCTCCCGGATTCTCTGGAGGAGATCGAAAAGGACCTGATCGTCAGGGCTCTCCAACAACATCAGGGCGTCCAGACCAGGGCTGCTCAGAGCCTCGGCATCGGGGAGAGGGTCCTCCGCTACAAGATGAAGAAGTATGGAATCCGGCAGTAACTAAAGTGACAAGGTACAAGGGACAAGTTGCAAGTTTTGAGTGATGAGTTTAGAATTGCTAATTGCTAATTGCTAATTGGCAATTGATCATTGAGGGGTTAATGATGACCTTTACTCGATACCGTTTTCAGTTCGGATATGGCTTTCCCCCCGTCATTAAAAAGCTGATGATCCTCATGGGGGCCCTTTTCCTTCTCCAGATGGTGGTGAGCTACTGGATCAACTTCTACCTGGGGCTCGTTCCGATCCTGGTCTGGAAAAAATTCTTTCTCTGGCAGCTCTTCACCTACATCTTCCTCCACGGGGGGATCACCCACATCCTCTTCAATCTATTGGCCCTCTGGATGTTCGGGGGAGAATTAGAAAATTACTGGGGCTCGGCGAAATTTTTATTCTACTTCTTCTTCTGCGGCATTGGGGCCGCCCTCTGCACGGTCATCTTCGCCCCCTACCAGTCGATCCCGGTCATCGGGGCCTCAGGGGCCATCTACGGGATCCTCTTGGCTTTTGGCTGGCTTTTTCCGAACCGCCCCATCTATATCTATTTCCTCTTCCCTATTCCCGCCAAATACATGGTGATCATCTTCGGCCTCATCTCTCTCTTCTCCTCCGTCGAAGGCACGGGAGGGGGAACCGCCCACCTGACCCACCTCGGCGGTCTTCTCTTCGGCCTTCTTTACATGTCCTATCCATGGCTCCGCCAGAAAATCCGGCGTGAATACTATAAAAAGAAGTGGGCCCAAAAAGGACCGAAGGATAGGAATTATTATCATTAAATGATGATGGAATCGTAAAAAGTCGTCATTCCCGTGAAAACGGGAATCCAGAAAATTCTAACTACATGAAAATACTGGATTCCTGCTTGCGCAGGAATGACAGAAAATAGGTTTTTTAGACTTTTTACGAGACTATCAATGATAAGTGAGATTTTTTTCTTCTCGGCTCCACAATGGGACCTCATTCCGCAATCCGCAATCCGCAATCCGCAATTTATATCGGGACGAGCGGGTATAACTACCCCCACTGGTGGAACGAAGTCTTCTATCCCTCCGACCTCCCCCAGAGGAAGTGGCTCGAATTCTACGCCGTATATTTTGAGACCGTCGAACTCAATGTCACCTTCTATCGCCTCCCGAAGAAGGAGATCTTCGAAGGATGGCATAAACGGACACCGAAGGGTTTCTCCTTCGCCGTCAAAGGAAGCCGCTACATCACCCATATCAGGCGGCTGAGGGACTGCCGGGAGCCCCTTGCCCTCCTGATGGAGCATTCTTCGCCCTTGAAAAAGAAGCTAGGGGTAATGCTCTGGCAACTCCCCTCCGGGTTCCGTTTCGAGAAGGAAAGGCTGGAGGAATTCTGTGTCCTCCTCTCAACCCTTCCCCGCTCTAAATCTCTCCGGCACGCCTTTGAGTTCAGGGACGAATCGTGGTTCTGCCGGGATGGTTTTCGAATCCTCGAAGAGTTTGGGTTCGGGCTTTGCCTGGCCCATGGCTCCGGCCTTCCCTTTATTGAAAAGGTCACCGCCGACTTCATCTACCTCCGTCTCCATGGGGGAGATGTGCTTTATGGCTCCAACTACTCGGACAAAGGATTAAAGGAATGGGCGGAAAAGATTAAAAAATGGAGTGATCAGGGGAAAGAGGTCTTCGTTTATTTTAATAACGACGCCTATGGCCTTGCCGTCAAAAACGCCCTCACCCTCAAAAAACTGGTCTCGGGTGAACAGATCGGTTAAGCGTTTCCATCTGTTACGGCGGAATCGAGATACAGATCTTCTGCTATTTTTCTACCGGTTGCGGTTCTAAATACCTTCCCGATGAGTCGTTCGACTTTCTCCCTGTCCTGTGAAAAGCCTTCCTCTTCGATGTTGACCAGCCAGTCCGCCTCGAAGAGGATCTGAAAGTGGAGAGATTCCTCCTCTCTGGGGTGGTGGTGGTGCCCGATGATATCGCAGATCTCTTCAACAATCTCTTCTTCGATCTCCAGCCTGTTCAGAATCTCCCGGGCAATCGGAGGTCCCTCCTTCTCCTGGTAGCTGCCCGAGGTGCTCCCGTATTTTTTCTCCGCTTCGTGAATGCCGATGTCATGGAGGAATGCCGCTCCCAGGACGACCAGCGGATTTCCGCCTTCGACCTTTAAGATCTGCTCCGCATGACGGGCTGCTTTCAGGGCATGGTTGACCCGCTTAAAGTCGGTTCCGAAATATTTCTTCATCTCGAACGCAATCCTCTCCCTGGCCGACTCCCGGAGCTCCTGCTTCTGTTTGGCTTTCACCTCCTCCGGAATCGGCCCGACACATTGCTCGGCATACGGACACCATTCCGCACAGGCAAAATCGATCTTCGGGTTGACGATAACATGGCCGCACCGGCACTTTCTTTTAACCTCATCCTTAAAAAATTCAACCCTTTTCCCACATTTAGGACAGTTGATATCAAAGATATCCCCCGGCTTCCAGAATTTCATATCCGTTCCCGGGCATTTCATCCTGATCCCCTCCTTTTTTATAACTTTTCTTATAATCTAACGTTTTCCCTTATATTTTGCTTTGACTTAGATCAAATTCCCCCGTCTTCCGGGGAGAAGAGACCGGAAACCGCCCTTCATTCAGAAATCCCTACAATACTTGTTAACTTAATATCATAATATAATCAATATGTTATAAGATATTTATTTAAAAAAAGAAGCAAACCGGTGATTCAGGCTTCGGGAATGAAACTTTTTCCCCTTGCAAAATTGATGCTCATATGTTAACAAAAAATCTATTTGGTTAATTTTAACGGACAGGAGGATAAATGGAAAAGAAACGGAGGGTTCAATGGCAAATGTAACGATGAAGGAACTTCTGGAAGCCGGCGTTCATTTCGGGCATGAGACGAAGCGCTGGGATCCGAAAATGAAGCCATACATCTTCGGGGCACGGAATGGGATCTATATCATCGATCTCCAGAAGACGGTCCAGCTATTCAAAGAAGCCTACCAGTTTATTCGGGATGTGGCTTCCAGGGGCGAATACATCCTCTTCGTTGGAACGAAAAAACAGGCACAGGAGACGATTTTCGAGCAGGCAAACCGGTGTGGAATGTTCTATGTCAACCATCGCTGGCTGGGCGGGATGCTGACCAATTTCCAGACCATCAAGCAGTCCATTGATCGCCTTAATAAACTCGAGGCGATGAAGAACGAGGAAATATATAGCCTTCTTCCAAAAAAGGAGGTCCTCGAATTGGAAAAAGAAAGGACCCGCCTTGAGAAGTCCCTGGGAGGAATCAAACGTATGGATCGCCTTCCCGGAGCCGTCTTCGTCGTGGACCCCAAAAAAGAGAAGATCGCCGTCCGGGAAGCCAGAAAAATCGGTATTCCCTCGATCGGCATCGTCGATACCAATTGCGACCCTGACGATGTGGATTTTGTCGTCCCGGGAAACGATGACGCCATCCGAGCCATCCAGCTGTTCACATCAAAAATTGCCGATGCCGTGATGGATGGGAAACAGCTCCATGAGAAGCAACTCCAGAGGGAGGGAGCCAAGGAGGAGAAAGGGGATGCCCCGGGGGTACAGTCCCCCGGAGAGATATTGTCTGAAGAAGGCGCCGAAGGCGAGGAGGAATAGAATCCGATGGAAGTTACGATTGAACTCGTAAAAGACTTGAGGCAGAGGACGGGAGCGGGGATTGTGGATTGCAAAGCCGCTCTCCAGGAAACCAAGGGGAATATTGAGGCTGCGATCGATTATTTGAGGAAAAAAGGGCTGGCCACCGCCGCCAAGAAAGCGGGGCGCATCGCCACGGACGGACTCATCGCTTCGTATATCCATGCGGGCGGAAAGATGGGGGTTCTGGTGGAGATCAACTGTGAGACCGATTTTGTAGCCAAGACGGAGGATTTCCAGGTTTTCGTAAAAAACATGGCCATGCATATTGCCGCCGCCAATCCTCAATTCATCACCAGAGAGAATGTCCCGGGGGAGGTCCTGGAAAAAGAGCGCGAGATCTATCGGACCCAGGCGCTCGATTCAGGAAAGCCGGCAAAGGTAATCGATAAGATCGTCGAAGGGAAACTGGAGAGGTTCTATTCGGAGACATGCCTTCTGGAGCAAACCTATATCAAGGATTCCGATCTCACGGTCAAAGAAGTCCTCGACGGGATGATCGGAAAAGTCGGGGAAAACATCACCATCCGCCGATTTGCCCGATTTCAACTGGGCGAAGGATTGTCTTCAGGGTCATAGGTCATTTCAGCCTTTCATGAAAAGAACTTGCTATAAGAGGATCCTTCTGAAGATCAGCGGAGAGGTATTGACCGGTGAAGGAGACTACGGGATCGATCCTGCGGTGATCCGGCAGATCGCCCGGGAGATCGAGGAGGTGAAAGACCTCGGGGTCGAGATTGCGGCGGTCATCGGTGGAGGCAATATCTTCCGGGGGGTGGCCGCCAGTTCCAAGGGAATGGACCGGGTTTCCGCAGATCATATGGGAATGCTCGCCACGATTCTCAATGGGATTGCCCTGCAGGATGCCCTTGAAAAGATCGGTGTCCAGACCCGGCTCCAGACTGCCATTGAGATGCGGCAACTGGCCGAGCCATTCATCCGGAGAAAGGCCATACGCCACCTCGAAAAAGGCAGGGTCGTCATCTTTGCCGGAGGCACCGGCAATCCTTATTTCACCACGGATACAACCGCCTCACTCCGGGCCATGGAGATCGGGGCCGAAGTCATATTGAAGGCCACCAAGGTTGACGGGGTCTATGATGCCGATCCCATGGTGAACCGGAGAGCCCGGAAATATGAAGAGCTGACCTACCTCGATGTGTTGAAAAAACGTTTAAAGGTAATGGATGCGACCGCCATCTCTCTCTGCATGGACCATCAGATTCCGATCATCGTCTTCAATCTGAAGAAAAGAGGAAATATCAAGCGGGTCATTCTGGGAGAGACGGTGGGGACGAAAGTGAGGGGATGAGCCATGGAGGATAAAATCTGCACCGATGCGACATCGAAGATGGACAAGACCCTTGCCTCACTCAAGGCCGACCTCAATAAGGTAAGGACAGGCAGGGCTTCCCTTGCTCTCATGGACGATATCCGGATCGACTATTACGGAACCCCCACCCTGCTCAACCAGATGGCTACTCTGGCTGTCCCCGAACCCAGGCTGATCACCATCCAGCCATGGGATCCCGGCACCATCGGGGAGATTGAGAAGGCAATCCTTAAATCGGAACTCGGCCTGACCCCCATGAACGATGGGAAGATCATCCGTATCAATATCCCCCGGCTGACAGAGGAACGCCGCAAAGAGCTCGTCAAGGTGGTTAAAAAGATGGGAGAAGGGACAAAGGTGGCCCTCCGCAATATACGGAGGGAGGCCAATGAACAATTGAAGGGTCTGGAAAAGAACAAGAAGATCTCCCAGGACCAGCTCCACCAATGGATGGACAAGGTCCAGAGTTCCACCGACAAATATATTGAAAAAGTGGATGCCCTTCTTTCCTCCAAAGAGAAAGAAATCCTCGAAATATAAGATTTGACTTTTGAATTCGGATGGCTGCATCAACACTCCGGTATCCGAATTCCGAAATCCGAAATAGATGAAAAGGGGGTGAGGATAAGTGGCCTATTCGATCACCGATGAATGTGTGGCGTGCGGCACCTGCGTAGAGGAATGTCCGGCAGATGCGATTGAAGAGGGTGAGCCCTACACAATCAATGAAGAGAAATGCACGGAATGCGGAAGCTGTGTGGAAGTATGCCCGGTCGAGGCGATTATAGAAAAATAGGAAGGAAAGGGGGGGAGCCATTATTCCCCTTCCCTTCCCCCCACTTCTTCTCCCCGCGATGTCGATTCTTTCCCCGCTTCGGCCCATCGATTGAAAAACCGTAATCGATATGGTAACTTTAATAGACACGCTCAGAAAGGGCAGGGCATTGATCCGGTTTTCAAATAGGAGCTATGGAAGAGATCGATAAGGAAAAGCTTCCCCGCCACATCGCCATCATCATGGATGGCAATGGCCGCTGGGCCAAAAAGAAGAACCTGAGCCGGATCAGCGGTCATATCAAGGGGGTCGATGCCGTCAGGGAAGTGGTTACCGCTTGCCGCGATCTGGGGGTTGGGGTTTTAACTCTCTACGCCTTCTCTATGGAAAACTGGCAAAGGCCGAAGGAGGAGGTTGAAGCGTTGATGGAGCTTCTAAGGGACTACCTGCTCAAGGAGTGCGAGGAGATGGTCAGCAACAACATCCGCCTTTCGGCCATCGGCAGGCTGGAGGATCTTCCCGCCAACGTCAGGACAACCCTCGAGGAAGTGATGAAGAAGACGGGGAGTTGCAATGGGATGATCCTCAACCTGGCATTGAGTTATGGCGGCCGTTCGGAGATCCTTCATGCGGTCCGGGAGATCCTCTCCGATTTTAAAAAAGGGAAGATCAAAGAGGAGGAGATCGACCTGCCATTCTTTTCACGATACCTCTGGACAAGGGGGTTGCCCGATCCCGACCTCCTCATCCGGACCAGCGGCGAGTTTCGAATCTCCAACTTCCTCCTTTATCAGATCGCCTATACGGAACTCTATCTGACCGAAACCCTCTGGCCAGATTTCAACCGGGAAGAGCTCCTGAAAGCGCTCGCGGATTATCAATCGAGAGAGAGAAGGTTTGGCCTGACCAGCGAACAGATCAACGGCCTGTAAAAATCATTACCGAATGTAGATTGCGGAATGCGGAATGAAAATCCGAAATCGGAAATTAAAAAGCGATGGCTAAAATCGAAAAAAAGAAGATGTGGACTGCGATTTTCATCATTCCGCCGCTCATCTTTCTCATCACCCTGGGTCCTTCCATCCTCCTTCCCCTGATGGTCCTGATCATCACCCTTCTCGGGATGCGTGAATTCTATGCCCTTGCCCTTCCCTCCTCCGGCCGGGTTGAACGGGTCGTTGGAATTCTGCTGGGGTTGATGCTTTCCGTCTTCTTTTCGTACGGGAATGCGGAAATTGTCTACCCCTTTCTTGTCCTTGTCCTCCTTGCTCTCTCCGTCCTTTTCATGATCACCTCTCAGAACCTCCTAACCGCCGTGTCGAACGTGAGCATCACCTTTTTCGGAATTTTCTATATCGGATTTCTCCTCTCCCATGTCATCCTCATCCGAAATCAAACGGACGGTAAGGAATGGCTTCTCTTCCTGATGATCACGGTGTGGGCCGGGGACATCATCGCCCTCTTCAGCGGCGCGCTTTTCGGCAGACACAAACTCTACCCGAAGATCAGCCCGAATAAGACCTACGAGGGACTTCTGGGAGCAATTTCCGGTTCGGTTCTCATCGGTCTTCTCTTCGCCTCTTTATTCCTCCCCGATTTTAACAAAGGGCTCTGTATTCTCGTGACCATCGGCATGGGCATCCTGGGCCAATTAGGGGATTTCACCGAGTCGATGTTGAAGCGGAGCGCCCAGGTAAAAGATTCGGGGTCTCTCATCCCCGGGCATGGCGGGGTGCTGGACCGCGTCGATAGCTTTCTCTTCTCCGCCCCCTTTCTCTACTATCTCCTCCCCCACGTGTTAAAGGTGACCCCATGAAGCGTCTGGCCATCCTCGGTTCCACAGGCTCGATCGGGATCAATACCCTCGACATCGTCCGCCGATTCCCGGAACGATTTGAAGTCATCAGCCTTTCCGCAGGTCTCAACGTCGCGCTTCTCAAAGAGCAGGTTCTCCGGTTTCAGCCCAGGATGGTCTCTGTCCTCAACCAGGAGTTGGGCGAAGCGCTTCGCAAAGGCCTTCCTGGAATCGGCGTCGAAATCGTCTCCGGGGTCGAAGGGCTCATCCGCGTGGCCACCCACCCCGAAGTGGATCAGGTTGTCTCCGCCATGGTCGGCGCGGTGGGACTCATCCCCACCCTATCCGCTATCAAAACCGGGAAATCGATTGCGCTGGCCAACAAAGAACCCCTCGTCATGGCGGGAAAGCTCTTCATGGAAGAAGCAAAAAAAAATGGAGCCCGGATCCTTCCCGTCGACAGCGAGCATAGCGCCATCTTCCAGGCGCTCCTCGGCCACAGGAAGGAAGATATCCGCCGCCTCATTCTCACAGCCTCGGGAGGCCCTTTCCTCAACCTGCCGCCTTCCAAACTTCACGAGGTGACCGTCAAGGAAGCCCTCCACCACCCTCACTGGGAGATGGGAAAGAAGGTCACCATCGACTCCGCGTCGCTCATGAATAAGGGACTGGAGGTCATCGAGGCCCACTGGCTCTTCGATATCCCGGTGGAGAAGATCAGCGTCCAGATCCATCCCCAGAGCGTCGTTCACTCGATGGTGGAATACGTTGACGGTTCGATCATCGGCCAGATGGGGATTGCCGACATGAGAATTCCGATCTCCTATGCCCTCTCCTATCCCGAACGAATCAATCTCCAATTGCCCTCCCTCGATCTTGCCCGGATGGGGGCGCTGACCTTCTTCTCCCCTGACTCCGAGAAATTCCCATGTCTCCGGCTGGCCTATCAGTCGATTGAGATCGGGGAGACCATGCCCGCCATTCTCAATGCGGCCAACGAGGTGGCGGTGAACGGTTTTCTGGAGGGATGGATCAAATTCACCGATATCCCCCTCCTCCTGCAAAAGGTAATGGAAGAGCATGAGGTCAAGTCGGTCCGGACGATTGAAGATATCCTGAGAGCCGATCAGTGGGCCAGGGAAAAAACTAAAATGATCATAGAGGGAGAAAAACCGTGTTGACCACAATCATTTCAACGATCATCGTTCTCGGGATTCTCGTCTTTGTCCATGAACTGGGCCACTTTCTGCTGGCTAAAAAATTGGGCATCGGTGTCCTGACCTTCTCTCTTGGCTTCGGACCCAAAATCCTCGGGAAAAAGATCGGAGAGACCCAGTACCAGATCGCCGCGGTTCCGCTGGGGGGATTTGTGAAGCTGATCGGGGAGAATCCGGAAGAAAAAGTTCAAGACGAACTTCTCGCCCGTTCGTTCTCAAACCAGCCGGTTTGGAAAAGGGCATTGGTCATCGGCGCCGGTCCTTTTTTCAATTTTTTTCTTGCCGTCGTCCTCTTCTCCACGATCAATCTTTTCGGCATTCCTCACTTTCCTCCGAAGGTGGGAGAAGTCAACCCGGGGCTTCCCGCAGAGGCAGCCGGCCTCAAACAGGGAGATCTCGTCCTCTCGATCGACGGCGAAGAGGTCAAAAAATGGGAAGACCTCTCGAAGATCATCCGCAATAGCCAGGGGAAAGAATTGATGCTCAGGGTAAAACGGGATGGCGAAATCTTCGACACCAGGGTCACTCCGAAACCCTCCTCCGTCAAGAATATGTTCGGGGAAGAGACGAGCGCCTATGTGATCGGGATCACCCATTCGGGAGAAGTCGTCATCGAGAAAGTGAACCCCCTCATCGCCCTGGGAACCGGTTTTGTTCAAACCTATCAGGGAATCAAATTGACCATCGTCGCAATTGTGAAATTGATCCAGAGGGTGATTCCTGCCAAGACGATCGGGGGCCCCATCCTGATCGCCCAGATGGCCGGGGAACAGGCGAAAAGGGGCCTGTTGAGCCTGGTCCTCTTCATGGCCATCCTCAGCATCAATCTCGGAGTCATCAACCTGTTTCCCATCCCCATCCTGGATGGAGGTCATTTTCTTTTCCTCGGGTTGGAGGCCATCTTGAGAAAGCCCATCAGTATCCGGAAAATGGAAATTGCCCAGCAAGTCGGCCTGGTCCTCATTATCCTCCTGATGATCTTCGCTTTCTTCAATGATCTGGTCCGCGTATTCTCCCCGGAAGGAGGGTTTGGTTTCTAATCACCAAATCTCAAACACCAATAACCAAATAAATTCCAATACCCAATATCCCAAATCATTTTATACTCATTTAGGGTTATGGGAATTTGATTCTTGGTGATGATGGGGGGCTTGGAATTTGGTGAATGGAATTGTATATGAAGGTCCTAGGAATCGATACCTCTACCTCCTGCGGAAGTGTGGGACTCTGGGACGATGGCCGGGTCGTCTCCGAATATCTTCTCGACATCCCGGTCACCCACTCCGAGAGGCTCCTCGGAGCCATCGACTATCTCATAAGGGAGGCGCACTGTCCCATGGAAGAGCTCGATGGATGGGCCGTTTCCCTCGGTCCGGGTTCCTTCACGGGGTTGAGAATCGGTGTCAGCACGGTGAAAGGCCTGTCTTTCGCCACCCGAAAACCCGTCGCAGGAGTCTCTTCGCTCGATGTCCTGGCCTCGCAGATCGCCCCCACTCCCTATCTCATTTGCCCTATTCTCGATGCGCGGAAGGGAGAAGTCTATACCGCCTTTTACCGGTATGATGAGGCTGGTCTTCTGCAAAGGCTCTCCGGCTATCGGGCAATCAGCCCGGAAAATCTCGTTCATCAAACAAAGGAGCGGACGCTCTTCGTCGGGAACGGAGTAAAAACTTACGGAGACGACCTCAGACACTTTCTCTCCTCGTTGGCCCTCTTTCCCGATCCCTCTCTCCATCTTCCCCGCGGGTCGACCGTTGCGAGATTAGGCGACGAACCTCTGAGAAAGGGAGAGTTTCTGGATCTGAAATCATTTGTTCCTATCTATGTCCGGGCTTCCGAGGCAGAGATGAAGTGGCAGGAAAAGCATCCTATTTGACAAACAAACGCTATTATTTTAACCTTTGTTATTAAATCCGTTGAAATTTCAAATCCTTGCAAGGGGGGGGCGAGAGTGACCAGAGAGGAAGAATTGATCGAAAAGCTGATGAGGGGAGATGAAACGTTCCTTAAAATCAAAAAGGCCCATGCGGAACTTGCCGGGCAACTGGACGAGCTGGAAAAGAAACCCTTCCTCACCCCTCGGGATGAAATGGAAATAAAGATCATCAAAAAGAAAAAGCTGGCATACAAAGATGAAATGGAAAAAATCCTAAGAAAACACAGGTAGACTCCTGACGGAGAAATTCTAAATCAGAAGCACGAAATTCGAAACAAGCACCAATGGTCAAAAAAAAGTTCTAAACAAGAGTTTTGAATTTTGATATTCGAATTTTGAATTTGTTTCGCCTGCCTGCGCGAAGCCGCTTCGGCGAAGGCAGGGATTTCGATATTCGGATTTCGGATTTTAGTGATGAAAAAAACTGGTTCTCAGATCATTATTGAATGTTTGAAGAAAGAAGGCGTCGAGACTCTCTTTAACTATCCTGGAGGAGCAGTCCTTCCCTTTTTCGACGAACTTGTCGACGCCCCGTTCCACCAGATTCTTGTCCGGCATGAACAGGCGGCTGTTCATGCGGCGGACGGCTATGCCCGGGCCTCCGGAAAAGCGGGAGTGGTGGTCGTTACCTCGGGACCCGGCGCCACCAACACGGTGACGGGCATTGCCACCGCCTACATGGACTCGATTCCAATCGTCATCCTGACCGGTCAGATACCGACCCATCTGATTGGAAACGATGCCTTTCAGGAGGCCGACATCGTCGGGATTACTCGGCCTTGCACCAAACATAACTACCTTGTAAAAGAAATTAAAGACTTAAGCCGCATTCTGAGGGAAGCCTTTTATATCGCCCGGAGTGGAAGGCCGGGACCGGTTCTTGTTGACCTTCCCAAAGACATTCTTGTGGGCTCGGCGGAGTTTAAATATCCCGAAAAGGTGTCGATTCGTGGATACCGGCCCACTCTCGAAGGTCATCCCGGCCAGGTCCAGAGGGCGGTCCATCTGATTCTGAAATCGAAAAAACCGGTCTTCTATGTCGGCGGTGGAATAATCTCCTCCAATGCCTCCAGGGAGCTCTTCGCTTTCTCAGATAAACTGGGAATCCCCGTGACCATGACCCTGATGGGTTTGGGGGGCTTCCCGGGAAATCATCCTCTCTCTCTGGGAATGCTGGGAATGCATGGAACCTACCAGGCCAATATGGCGGTGATGGAATCCGATCTGCTGATCGCGGTCGGAGCCCGATTTGACGACCGGGTCACCGGAAAACTCGAATCCTTCGCTCCTCAAGCCAGGGTGATTCATATTGACATCGATCCCACCTCCATCAGCAAAAATGTGAAGGTCGATCTGCCCATCGTGGGCGATTGCAAACGCACCCTTTCAAAAATGCTCTCCCTGATCGAAAAAGAAGACCACCAGGCGCTCAGGGAAGGACTCCATAAATGGCACCGCCAGATCGAGAGCTGGAAGGCCATTTATGATATGCATTATCAGCAGGAGCAGATCATTAAGCCCCAGTATGTCATTGAGAAGATGGACGAGTTGACCGGCGGAGAAGCGATTGTCACGACCGAGGTCGGACAGAACCAGATGTGGGCCGCCCAGTATTACAAATTTCTCAAGCCGAGGACGTTTCTCACTTCCGGCGGGTTGGGAACGATGGGCTACGGATTTCCGGCCGCCCTCGGGGCGCAGGTTGCCTTTCCGAACAGGCTGGTCATTGGAATCTCCGGCGATGGAAGCTTCCAGATGAACTCACAGGAACTGGCTACGGCCGTCCAGTATCGATTGCCGGTCAAAGTAGCCATCCTGAACAATGGTTTCCTGGGTATGGTCAGGCAGTGGCAGGAGTTTTTCTACGGAAAACGCTATGCCTCCTCCTCTCTTGAAGGAGTCTCGCCTGACTTCGTAAAACTGGCGGAAGCTTACGGCGCCGTGGGTCTGAGGGCGACCAAACCCGAAGAGGTCGTCCCTGTGTTGAAGAAGGCCTTCTCCATTCCCGAGCCGGTGGTCATCGATTTCCTCATCGATCCGGAGGAGAATGTCTATCCCATGGTCCCTGCCGGAGAACCCTTGAACCAGATGAGACTGGTTTAAATGGAATGATGGAATAATGGAAGAATGGGAAAAATCGGAAGAGGATGGAATGAAAGAGGAAAAATTCATTAAGGTTTAAAACCCAATATTCCACTCTTCCAGCATTTGAGGGTTTCAATGAGGCATGTCATCACCCTTTTAGTTGAAAATGAATTTGGCGTCCTGGCCAGGATCGCAAGCCTCTTCAGCGGGAGGGGCTTTAACATCGAATGCCTCTCCGTGGCCGAAACCCTCGATCCCACCGTCTCGACCATGACCATCATCACCCACGGGGATGACCAGATCATCGAACAGGTGCTCAAACAACTCAACAAGCTGATTCCCGTCATCAAAGTCGTTGATCTCGTCGACAAGGACTTTGTGGAGAGGGAGATGGTTCTGGTCAAAGTCTCGGCCACCGAGAAAACCCGTGAGGAAATTCTTCGCATTACCGACATTTTCAGGGGGAAAGTCATCGATGTGGGGGCCAGGACGTATACCATCGAGGTGACCGGGGACGAAAAGAAGATGGACGCCCTTCTCACCCTCCTCAAACCCCTGGGTATAAAGGAACTGGTGAGGACCGGCCGAGTAGCCATGGCGAGAGGAAGCAAAGCGATCACCGAGCTGACTTAAAAAGGAGTGATGAGATGAAGATCTATTACGACAAGGATGCGAACCTCAATGACCTGAAAGGAAAGAAGATCGCCATCATCGGCTATGGAAGCCAGGGTCATGCCCAGGCGCAGAACTTACGGGAGAGCGGGCTTGATGTCATCGTCTCACAGCGAAAAGGGGGCGAAAATTATGACCTCGCCCTGCGCCACGGCTTCAAACCGGTGGCGGCAAGAGAAGCCGCCAGGCAGGCCGAACTCATCCAGATCCTCACCCAGGACCACATCCAGGCCAAACTCTATGATGAGGACGTGAAACCTCATCTCCGGAAGGGAAAGACCCTCTTATTCTCCCATGGCTTCAATATCCACTATGGCCAGATCGTCCCTCCGAAAGAGATCGATGTGGTGATGATCGCCCCGAAAGGACCGGGCCACTTGGTGCGAAGGGAATACGAAAAGGGTGCGGGTGTCCCATCCCTCCTCGCCATCCATCAGGATTTTACAAAGAAGGCCAAAAGGACCTCCCTCGCCTATGCTAAGGGTCTGGGCGCGACCCGCGCCGGCGTGATTGAAACTACCTTCAAAGAAGAGACGGAAACCGACCTTTTCGGAGAGCAGTCCGTGCTCTGCGGGGGGGTGAGCGAATTGATCAAGGCTGGATTCGACACCCTGGTGGAGGCAGGCTACCAGCCTGAGATCGCCTATTTCGAGTGCCTCCACGAGCTGAAACTCATTGTCGACCTCATGTATGAAGGCGGCCTCTCCTATATGCGTTACTCTGTGTCCGATACGGCAGAATATGGCGACCTGACCCGGGGCAAACGGGTCATTACGCAGGAGACGCGGCAGGAAATGAAACGCATCCTCGATGAGGTCCAGAATGGACATTTTGCCAGGGAATGGATCCTTGAGAATCAGGTGGGCCGGCCGGTCTTCACCGCCTTGAGAAAGAAGGAAGCAGAGCATCCCATCGAGTCCGTGGGAAAGAAACTGCGCTCCATGATGGGCTGGCTTCAAGAGAAAAAACGCTAATGCCTCAGAACACGTGGCCTATTGCGAGGGAAGGCCTCCCCTTCCTGATCCCTTCGGCTATCCTGACTCTTTTTCTTGCCGTGATGGGATGGACGGTCCTGTTGATTCCGGGGATCCTGGTCACGCTCTTCATCGCCTACTTCTTTCGAAATCCAAAGAGAAAAATCCCATCTCTTAAGAACATCATCCTCTCTCCGGCAGATGGCAGGATTGTCCATGTGGGAGAAGTCGCAGAGGACCGTTTCTTAAAACAGATTGCTTTAAAAGTGAGTATCTTCATGTCCCCCTTCGATGTCCACATCAATCGCGCCCCCGCCTCCGGAAAGGTCCTTGATGCAAGCTATCACCCGGGCCGGTTCTTGGTGGCAAGCCGTGACAAGGCCTCTTTGCTCAATGAGCAGAACGCCTTGATCATGGAAACGGAGGACCGGTTCAAAATCCTTCTGGTTCAGATCGCCGGTTTTGTCGCGAGGAGAATCGTCTGCTATGCGAAAACGGGCGACCACTTGAATCGAGGAGAAATGTTTGGTATGATAAGATTTGGATCAAGGGTCGATCTTTATCTTCCCACCGATGTCCGGCCCATTGTGAGAGTAGGACAGCACATCAAGGGGGGGGAATCGATCATCGGGTATCGCCATGAAGAAGAGAAGAACAAAGATTAAGATGCGAAAAGGGGTGTACATCCTCCCCAACCTCTTCACCACGGGAAACCTCTTCTGCGGCTTCTGGGCCATCATCTCCGTCTTCCAGGAGAAGTTCTACTATGCGGCCGTGGCCATCCTGCTCGCCTCGGTCTTCGATGTCCTCGATGGAAAGGTCGCCCGCCTCTCCGGGGCCACATCCAAATTCGGGGTGCAGTACGACTCCCTGGCGGACCTCGTCTCCTTCGGAGTGGCGCCGGCGATCCTGGCCTTCAGCTGGGCGCTGAGACCCTACGGACGATTCGGCTGGCTGGCGGCTTTCCTCTTCGTCGTCTGCGGTGCCTTGCGATTGGCCCGGTTCAACGTAATGTCTGCCTCCGGCGAGACCAAATATTTCAAGGGCCTCCCCATCCCTGCGGCCGCCCTGATGATCGCCCTGACGATCCTCCTCTACCTCCGCCTGATCGAGACGGCATGGGTCAAGGATGTCGTCATCCTGGTGATGATCTACGTGCTGGCCTTTTTGATGGTCTCCAACATTCGTTATTTCAGCTTCAAGGAACTCGACCTGGCAAGGAGGAAGCCCTTCAGCATTTTCATCTTTGTCGTCCTCACCATGGTTGTCATCGTCATGGAGCCGGTGATCGTTCTCTTCGGGGCCATTCTCTTTTACGTCTTTTCGGGTCCGGTCAATATAATCCGGGCCTGGCAGAAGAAGAGAGCGATGAGGCATCTGGAAACGCCCATCGAAGACGAGGCGACCGTCCGAGGATGAGAAAATTGCCTCTTGCCATCCCTGAAATTTTCTTTTAAACTGAACGGAAATCATCAATGGGCCAGGTTGAATGAACCATCGATTTGTTCGTCTAATCATTGGAATTTGGTGATTGATGATTATTTGGGTATTGTAATTTGGTTATTGAAATTGTCCAAGCATTCCCCGATAGCTCAACCGGCAGAGCGGGTGGCTGTTAACCACTAGGTTGGAGGTTCGAGTCCTCCTCGGGGAGCCAGCAAACAACAAGGCCCTTACGTTAGTACGGGCCTTTTCTGTATGCTAATTTCTCATTTGGAGGACTCGAAGCGAGGATTTCGCCGACCAAGTGGGAGGAAAAAGGAATCCGAAGGGGAGGTT
>JAGVBT010000157.1 GCA_020059605.1 Deltaproteobacteria bacterium | reverse complement strand
TTGGGTTAAGTCCAGCGATTCCTTTAAGACATCCGATTAACCGCCATTCGAAGCCTTGAAGAGCGATTTACCCATGGCCGGTTCTGCAACTGTAAGGTAAATAGGGGCTTGAAATGATATCAGGGAAAAAAATGTCTGAACTTGTTGTTTTGATCCGGGGAGCGGGAGAAATGGCAAGCGGAGTGGCTCACCGGCTTCACCGGTCCCATTTTAAGACCTGCATGCTGGAGATCGCCCACCCCCTTGCCGTCAGAAGGGAGGTGTCTTTCTGTGAGGCCGTTTACGATGGGGAAAAGGAGGTGGAGGGGGTTCGGGCAGAACTCATTTCGAAACCCGGGGAGATCGAAACCTCATGGATGAAGAAGGTTATTCCCGTTCTCATCGATCCCGAGGTTAAGAGGCTCAAGGATTTTTTAAAGCCTGATGTTCTGATCGATGCCGTCATGGCCAAGAAGAATCTTGGGACCCATATCGAGGATGCGCCCCTGGTCATCGGGCTCGGCCCCGGGTTCTCAGCCGGGAAGGATGTCCACATCGTCATCGAGACGAACCGCGGCCATCATCTCGGGAAGATGATCCTGAAAGGCGAAGCGGAACCCGACACGGGCATTCCCGGCGATGTGGGAGGATACACGATCGAAAGACTCCTGCGGACGATGAAGAAGGGAATCTTTCACCCACAGAAAACGATCGGCGAGAAAGTGACCCGGGGCACCGTGGTTGCCGTGGTGGACGATTACCCTGTCATCGCCCAGACGAGCGGCGTGGTGAGAGGGCTCCTGCGCGAAGGAATCGATGCGAAGAAAGGGATGAAGGTTGGAGATATTGATCCGAGAGGAAGGAAGGAACATTGCTTTACCATTTCCGAGAAAGCAAGGGCGATCGGCGGCGGGGTGCTGGAGGCGATTTTGTATTGGTATAACCGATAACAATGGTCATGGGTTAAGGTAATGAAGCCAGTTTGGGGAAGGTTGATGGGTTAAGGCTAAAGATTTTTTTCACTTACCGACCTAACCCCTCGACTAAACCGGCCTCTTTGCCGTTACCCTTACCTAATGCCCTCTTTTAGAGAATAGGTAATACTTTAGTGCTTTCAAAAAAGTCTCCACTTCTGTCATTCCCGTGCCCGCCGAAGAGCGGGTCCGTCTCATGTGGAAAAACGGGAATCCAGAATTTCAGACCCCTGGATTCCTGCTGGAGTTTATCCCGATGAAAATCGGGGCAGGAATGACATGCTTTTCTCACCTTGTTTCTTAACTATTTTCAAAACGCTAAAGTGTTACGAGAATAGTAAAAAAGATGCGAACCGAAGTTTTACCTGGAATATCGATTACAGAGGCGCTTGGACTTAAAACCAGAGAGATGATCAGCCTGACCGGAGCGGGGGGGAAGACGACCCTGATGTTCCGCCTTGCCAGGGAGTTGTTCCTTCAAGGGAAGAAGGTGATTACCACCACGACGACTAAAATATTGGAGCCCTTGGAGGATGAAACTCCTCTTCTTTTTGTGTCCGAAGAAGAAGGGGAGGTGAGAGATTTTTTGGACCGCCATCTTGATGGATACGGACATATCACCCTGGCCGGAGAGAGACTGGATTCAGGGAAATTGAAAGGACTCTCTCCGGATCTTCTCCATCACATTTGGAGCTCGTATGAGATGGATGCTATGATCATAGAGGCTGACGGGGCTGCGGGCCGTCCCGTAAAAGCTCCCAGGGAAGGCGAACCGGTCATTCCTTCACGCACAACATTGGTGGCGGCCATTTTGGGTTTGGACGGCGTGGGGAGAGCGCTGACCGATGCGAATGCCTTCCAGGCGGAACGGATATCGAAGATGACCGGAATCCCCGCAGGGGAAAAGATGACGGAGGAAGGGATGGCCCTTTTGATGACCCATCCCGAAGGTCTCTTTAAGGGCGCCCCGGATGCCTCCCGATTGGCTGCTTTTATTAATAAGGTTGATATCCAGGATGGATTGGACAAAGCGATGAAGATTGCCCGGAGTATCTTTGAGGAAAAAGCTGTCAACATCGAGAGAGTCATTGTGGGACAGTTAAAAAAGGAACCGCCGGTTGTCAGGGTTCTCTTCCCGCAAGGTGAGAGACGGAGGACAGGAAGAAAATGGAATATCCCAGGATTATGGCAGTAGGATTTCTGATCATCTTTGGCCTGGTCTCCTTTGCCCCGGCAGAGGATACTTCCCTCCATTACTTTTTAACCAGGGTTGCATCAAAACCGGAACCACTCTCCAAAAAGGAGGAATCCGAGCTGCTGGACCGAATGGAGAGGCTGCTGGAGCAGGCGCGCGAAGCCCATCGGAGGATGACCCGGGGCCTTCAGACCGGGGAGATTGACCTCCGGTATCAGGAGGGAGAGTTCTGGAGATCGAAACTGAGAGAAGACGAGAAGTCGATCGAGGCGGGGATGGGACAGGTTAAGTTATTGAGGGAAAAACCGGACCATCTGATGGCATCGGTCGGTCTCTACAAAACCCTCAAGGACCTCTCCATCAATTTTAATGCCTATAATAACATGACTTCCTTCTGCGCTTTTGTCGGTGACCTGGCCCCTGAATTGGGGTTATGGGCGGATCCGGTTTTTTACCATCTCTATCTGCTTCCCCTTGCCCGTATAAAAGATGTGGAAAGGGCGCCTCCTCCGAAGAAGGAGAAGAAGCCCCTGCCGAAAGGAAAGAAGCCTTGATCAACACAAAGGTCGCCTGAACCAATAAAGAGGAATTTAACAATGAAAGATGTCTACACTGAAATCGTGAATGCGCTTGAAGCAAGGGAGCGGTTAGCCTTGGCCACCATCATCCACCGGGTCGGTTCCGCCCCACGGGAGGCGGGCGCCAAATATCTCATCAAGGGAGATGGCACATCGGTCGGTTCCATCGGGGGGGGGTGCGTTGAGGCCGATGTATGGCAGGAGGCTCAGAAGGCGATAGGAAAAGAAAAGGGGAAGGTCCTCCATTTTAAATTGACGTCCGAGCAATTGGCGGAGGGGGGACTCATCTGCGGCGGAAATATTGACGTCTTTTTAGAACCTCTGACGGAGGACCATCTCCCCATCTATCAAGAAGTGTCCAGGGTCAGGGGGCAGGGAGGGGCGGGCATTCTGGCAACCGTGATGTCCGTTGACGGCGTTTCGCCGGGGAGAGGGGATGTCAAGACGTTCATCAAAGCGTCCGGGGAAAAGACCGGCTTGCTTTTGGCAGGGGAAGGGTTGGAAGAAAGGGTATTACAGGAGGCCGGAAGGCTGTTGAGAGCGAAGAAGTTAGAGGTGATGGCAATCCATTCCGGGGAAGAAGGACGTTCCTGGAAGAAGGTTGAACTCCTCTTGGAACCCATCTGTTGCGAACCCACCGTCTTTATCTTTGGAGCAGGTCATATTTCCCAGCAACTGGCTCCCCTTGTCAAGAAAGTTCATTTCAACGTGGTGATCATTGACGACCGGGAGATCTTTGCCAACCGGGAACGCTTTCCGGAGGCGGATGAGATCATCATCTCGGAATTTGAAAGATCCTTTGATCACATCACCGTCGATGATTCCAGTTATATCGTGATCGTGACACGGGGACATCTCTATGACGGACTCATTCTGGGAAGAGCGGTAAAAACGGACGCCCGGTACATAGGGATGATCGGATCAAAGAAAAAAATACAGACTCTTTACAAAAGTTTGGTAGAGGAGGGTATTCCGAGAGACTTGCTGGAAAGGGTTCATGCACCCATCGGGCTGGATATTCATTCCGAAACCCCCGAAGAGATTGCCGTAAGTATTGTAGCCGAACTTATTAAGAGAAGGAGAGGGTAAGTTGGCACAAAATTTGCTATAATTTAAATCTAATAAAAATCTTGACAAAGAATGTACATTTCTGTCACTATATCCAAAATTAGTTTAAATAGGAGGTTAAAAAATGCCCAAAAATCAGAAAGGTTTTACATTGATTGAACTGATCATCATCATCGTGATCATCGGCATTTTAGCGGCGATCGCCATTCCGAGGTACATTGATCTAACACAAGACGCCGCCAATGCCACGGCAAGAGGGATATTGGGGAGCTTAAGAAGCGCAAACTCCATGCTCTTTGCAGACCGCCTGGTGAAAGGAACAACGGGAGCTTTTACCATGGGAGATATTGTCAATAATGCGGTTATTCAGGGAGTTACTTATGCTTCCGGAGCTACGACTTTTGTCATGACAGCAGGTGGAAATGCCTATACCTTTACATTGACTCCGACTCCGAATGTTCCGGCAACCTACGGGACCATTGCGGCGGCAATCGCGACCTGGTAAAAAAGCGAAACCCGAAACAACAAGGGAGGGAGAAATGAAAAGAAATCAGAAAGGGTTCACGCTCATTGAATTGATCATCATTATTGTCATCATCGGCATCCTGGCGGCCGTGGCCATTCCAAGATATCTTGAATTAACAAGGGAGGCCGCGGATGGAGTAGCCAAGGGAGTACTTGGGGCTTTGAGGAGCGCGAATGCCCTTCTATTCGGTCAGCGCATTCTTGGTAATACCACCGCAGCCTATACGATGGGTGTGATCGCCGGAACTGCAACAACCCAAGGGATGGCAGAAATGCGCGGGTTTGCTTATACCGCATATACAACGACCTTTGTGATGAATGTAAGAGGGTATACCTATACGTTTACCTTGACCCCAACGCCGCAAGCCCCTGCGACCTACGGCTCCATTACGGCAGGGGCAGGAACGTTTACGACATGGTAAATTGATGGCTAAGAAAATCACCCTGCTGTGATAAAAAGAATTAAAATAAAAATAAAGTGGGTCAAATCTTCCGATTTTCTGGCTGGTTTGGCCCTTTTTTTTACATCTTTCCTCTTTTTTTACGACCTGTTTCAAGAGAGATACCTCCTCACTGAGAGGGATCTTGCCCCCTATTTTATCCCTCCGAGATTCTTCTGGGTGGAGAGTTTGAAGCAGGGAAGCTTCCCTTTATGGAATCCTTATCAATTCTCAGGACAGCCTTTCTTTGCCAATCCTCAACACGCTGTCCTCTATCCTTTGAACGGCCTTTTCTTTCTTCTCCCGTTTGATCTTGCCTTCAATGCCGTCATTGTCCTCCATTTTTTCCTGGGTGGATTATTTACCTATCTCTTCCTGAGAGATATGAAAGTCAGTTCCACGGGAGCCCTGGTCTCCGGCTTGATATTCATGCTCGGCGGTTACCTCCTTTCCGTCCACAGCCTTCTCACCATCCTTCTCTCCGTGATCTGGACTCCCCTGATCATGTTATTCGCCAGCAGGGCGATGAGGCGCCCGGGAATCAAAAATGAGATATTGACCGCCGTCTTTATGACGGTCTCTTTCTTTGGAGGCGGGATTGAAATTGTTTATGGAAACTTTTTTGTCCTCCTGTTGATGGCGTTATTTCCTGCCGGACCCCCCTCCCCCCGACAGGATCCGGATCATCCCCGGGGCCGCCTCTACATAACCGTTTTGAAAAGATTGAGGAGCCTCCTTGCCGTTTCCGCTCTTTTTTTATTTCTCTCCGCCATTCAACTCCTTCCCTTTATTGAATTATGGATTCATTCCATACGGGGGACAGGAATCTCCTACCAGGAGGCAACCCTATGGAGTTTTGCCCCGAAAGATTTCCTGCTCTTCTTTTTGCCTGATGTCTATGGGTATTTTTTAGACATGAAGCATTACTGGGTCACCCAGTGCTGGCTCAAAACGATGTATACTGGAGGACTGCCGTTTATATTGTGCTTGATATTCTTTCTTTTCCCTCACCCTGACCCTCTCCCAGGGGGAGAGGGGGCAAGAAGAAATTCTCTCACAGGAGGAGAGGGTTCAAGAGGAAATCCTCTCCCCTATGGGGGAGAGGGGAGGTCGCTTCGACTCGCAACCGAGGTGAGGGGGATTGGGAGGGGCCGAATGCTCTTCCTCTCCTTAATGCTCTTCTCCCTTTTTTTGTCCCTCGGGCAATTTAATCCTCTCTATCCCTTCGTTTATAAATATATCCCTTTCTTTAATGGGATCAGATATCCCGTCAAGTTTCTTTATATTTTTATTCTCGCCCTGGCCGTCACCGCAGGCCTGGGTTTTGAGAGATTGGCTCAAATTTCCAAACAGAATGAGAAGAAAAAGTTGAAGCATCTCCTCATCCTGCTATCGCTCCTTTCGGGGTTTCTCCTTTTGTGCCTGGTCCTGGGGCACCGGGAGATTGAGCATTTTTTCAAGATAAGAGAGATCGATTTCCCCCATTTCAATCACCTTTCCACCAACCTCTACCATACGAAAAGATTCTTTTTCTATCTCACCTTATTCTTTCTTCTCCTCAGGATTGGCTATGAGGCGGGATGGAAAGGCTGGACAAGGGTTTTTCTTGTCTCTTTCCTGATCGCGGACCTCTTCGGGAATATGGGGTTCTATGGCAAAGAAAAGTCCGAGGACTATTTGAAAAAGACGAAGATCCTGGAGATCGTCACTGCGGATAAAGAGCCGTTTCGCATCTTCTCGACAGCAAAGACGATTGCCATGGATACGCCCATTCTGATCGGAAATGGAGTTCCCTTTGACCTCATCAAGGAAAAGCATTTGCCCTCATTGAACATGCTCTTCCGTGTGAACGATATCTGGGGAATTGATGTGGTGCGGCTGAAAAGGGGAGACGATCTTTATAAAAAGTTTACAGGCCTTCCGTCCATCTCTGCGAGCCGTCTCATCGACCTCTACGGAGTAAAACATATCGTTTCGGTTACTCCGATCGAGGGGGACCCCCGTTTTGAACTGGTCTATGCGAGGCTGGAAGGACTCGAAGGCAAACAGGAAGACCTCATCAGGCAGAATACCATCAAGTTGTATCGAAATAAGAATCCTTTGCCAAGGGCATGGCTGGTGAGAGACTTCCGGATGATGGATGCCGAGGCCATACTTTCGACATTGACGGCCGAAGAATTTCAACCGGACAAGAGGGTGCTCTTGGAAGCAGCCCCCCCCTCCCTCACCTCGGTACGAGTCGATTCCGACCTCCCCCTTGAGAGGCTGTGTCGTAATTCCGTTCATGGTTCGAGAGCCTCACCACGAATGGAATACGGCTTGTTAAAAATCAACCACTTAGCCGTTCGTCCTGAGCTTGTCGAAGGGCGAAT
>JAGVBT010000013.1 GCA_020059605.1 Deltaproteobacteria bacterium | reverse complement strand
GGGCCTCTATTTTAAAACCCCGGTCGCCGTTCAACCGATGAAGGCCATAGGCGGAATGGCCATCTCCCGCGGAATGACTCCCGGCATGATCTGGGGTTCCGGGATCTTTACCGGTCTTTTCTGGCTTCTGATGGGGCTGACAGGGGCGGTTGCATGGATCGAAAAGGTCACCACCAAGCCGGTCATCCGGGGGATCATGCTGGGACTGGGTTTGAATTTCATGATCGAAGGATTAGGGATGATGAGGGAGCAGCCTGTCATTGCCCTCGGGGGAGCGGCCCTGACGCTTCTCCTTCTGAATAACCGGCGCCTTCCGGCCACCCTGGTCCTCTTGGGATACGGGATGGCTCTCGCCCTGGTTTTAAAACCGGAATTGGTCCAAGGGCTTTCTCATCTCTCCATCCGATTTCAATTGCCTGAATTGACCTTTGGAAAAATTTCGTGGAGAGAACTTGCCACGGGTTTTGTTTTCCTGGGACTTCCCCAGGCCCCTCTCACGCTCGGCAATGCCATCCTCGGGACGGTTGAGGAGAACAACCGGCATTTCCCGGATCGGAAGTTGACCGCCAGAAAGGTTTCGATGGATCACGGCCTGATGAATCTGTTCAGCTCTTTGATCGGAGGCATTCCGATGTGTCATGGAGCAGGGGGCATGGCCGCCCATCTTCGTTTCGGGGCGAGAACAGGCGGGGCGCTGGTTATCCTTGGGACGATCCTGCTACTCGTCGGCCTTTTTTTAAGCGATTCGGTGACGCTTTTCCTTCAACTCTTTCCCAGGCCGGTCCTGGGCGTCCTCCTCTTTTTTGCCGGAATCGAACTGGCCCTGGTCGTCCAGGACATCAAACTGAAAAAACAGAACCTCTTCGTTCTTCTGGTGACTGCGGGCGCGGCCATGTGGAACATGGGCGTGGCCTACCTGGCAGGCCTGCTGCTTTATTACGGCCTCCAGCGCCGCTGGCTCAGAGTGTAAGAAGGATTCCAAACAATTTAATTCCAGGTTACCTCTACTCACCACGGACATTTAACAAGCAGATTCAGTATGGGCTCATCTTTCCGAGCCATAAACTTCCATTACCGAATTACCGATGCCCCACAAATGACTTTCCCATTTCCTTAATTCTTGCACCTGGGGCATCCCTTTGGATGACAGGCGGGGCAGTACTCTCTCCCGCATTCAGGACATTTTCTGAAACAAGCAGCGCAGAGGATGTGTAACTTTTCATCACAAATGTAATATGTTCCGCGAGGGTAAAAGCAGCTCTCACAGGGCAAAGAATCCCCCTCGGTTGCGAGTCGAAGCGACTTTTTCAAAGGGGGAAAGTATTTTCCCTCCATTTGGCAAAGCCTGCCTGCCGGTAGGCAGGGGAGGTGGGGAGGGGTTTTATGAAGTTTTCCAAACCGCTAAAGTGTTACGATCCGATCGCATTCCTCATCAACTTCTGGATAAATGGGAGCGATAAAAGGTTTTTCTTTTGCCGGCCTTTCGAACTTTTCGGAACGGTACCTTGCCGAGGCTACATAATAAGTGCAGCCCGCACAAGAGTCTGAGCGGATTTTTGAACAACAAACAGGGCAGACCCCATTCGGTTTACAATTCTTGGGTCTGTTTTTCTTCTTCGTTCTCTTCTTGTTCTTCGTCGATTTGGATATCCTCCAGAAGTTGAACGATCTTTCCCGGTTTCCGGGATTTGAATTCTTTCAGAATCTTGCAGTAACGGTCGAGAGGGAAAGGTTGTTTTTCCTTAAGGATATAAAAAATAAATCTTAACAGGATGTTACCGAGAAGATGAATGGCCTCGTGTCCGCTGCACTTGTTCCGGAGCATTGAATTATAGAATTGAAAAGCCTCGATGGGGTTGCGGTCTTGAACCTGCTTCTCCGCAATGGCGTGGACCGTCACGTGTAAAAAGGGGTTCACCTCGGTCTCGGGGTCATATTCGTTGTCGGCTAGAATATCGGCAAATTCAAACTGATTGAAATACTCGTCAGAATGATCGAGCATGATCTTGCCCAGGCGCTGTTCCTCCTCGGTTAAGTCCTGTAACTCGCCATTTTGAGCCTTTTCCCAGATTTCATGGAAATGTTCGCGATTTATCTCTCGAAATGTTTTAAATATGGAGTCATCCATTTCATTCCTCAATCCGTCATAGAGTTTAAAGATTTGACTTAAAAATTGAGTCAGAAAGTATAGTTTCCTAAAGCCTTACGCGATTCATTTTTTAATTCAGCAATACAGTGTACCACACCTTCCCGGCCAGTCAGATATTATAGGCTTGTTTAAGCCTTGAGCGATTCATCCTTTTTTGGATGTATCTCTATTTTGGCTTTTACGAGAGACCTTATACTCGCTCTTAGGTTCTCGAACTTGGATCTGGTCCGCAGGAATACAAACCACTTTACCATTTCGCCAGATAGCAATCGGAATTCCATTGCGGCGATGTTCGGCGATCGCCTCAGCTACAGCCTTCCGAAGTGCTTCTTCGGCTCGGTAAGCAAGCAAAGGAAGCGTTCTCCCCCTCTTTTTCATCGCCCCCTCCTATATCCAGATAAAATACTGAAGAGATCTAAATCAAGTATTTCTTTTATCCCGAACTCTATTCACAACGTCTTTGGATTCTTTCCCGGATTTGATGCGGTCTTGAAAAACGTTTTATATCCTGGGCAATTTTCATGCCTGCCATAAATGGCCCTTAACCCTCCGCTCTTTTCAAAGCAGGGAAAGAGCGGCAGGAGGAGTCAGAAGATGGCCCTACCTTATCAAAAAATAAATATTTTAGCAATGGAATTAACTCTTGGGTCGTGGGTCGGGAGGGGCAGAGGTTATTTTGTTTTTTTTGTTGAAAGAGGGTCAGGGAAATCCGTTCTACGATCTGGTCCTCTTCCCTTACGTCTTTTCTGGTCACCTTACTAATGAGTCCATTATTGAAAAGACATATTTTGTAAAATCTCCCCTGACCCCTGCCAAAGAGGGGAAGTTCCTCCCTTTTGCCCGCTGCGCCAGCGCTTGCACGGCGAGCAAAGGGAGGGAAGGAGGGATTAGAGGGCTGATGAATAGATAATTATGGACTGATTTGTAAGTGTTTCATCGTAATCCATTTCAATCAGGGAAATCGTGAAGGTCAGTCTGCGTGGCAGAATCTTTTGCCCGAATCTAACCCGATATGTTGTCCGGGAGGACAATACTTACAATTTTTTCCCCCTTTTGGAGCCGTTGGTTTAACCGGATGCTTGCTGATTTTCGCTACTGTGATGCTGACATAGAAGGGATAAGTTTGTACTCCTATTTTCTTACCGGCCGCTTTTTGCAGGTCATTAACAAGCTGATTCACCTGCTCCTCGGTCATCGGACCCTCAATCCGATACTCAGTGGAAGTGCATTCAGCCGTGCGCTCTAAAAAGAGACTGGTTTCCTGGATGATATAATAATTGCTCTCTCCTCTGGTCGGGGGGGCTCCTCCTGATGGTTGATGGGGGTCTTTTCGTTTTTTTCTTTCTTTAGAAGAGGATTCCATCTCTTCTAATGTCTTTTCCACTTTTGACTTTTCCTCTTCATGATCTTTCTCTCCTTCCCTTAGGATTCCACTCATGGAAGCATCTTGCGTCCTTCTGCTCACTTCGTCTGTTCTTCTTTCTTCCCTTTCCGTAAGACGCCCCGTTATTTTATCAAGAGAGACACTAAAGCAACTCCCGTTTGCATCACAGAGCTCTGATGGGCAGTTATTTTTCAACCAATTTCTTGCCGCAGGCTGTCCCTTAAATGGCCCTGCCATTTGGGAATGAAGATGGGGATTAAAATTCTGAGTAATCACAACTTGCCCCCTTGTTTTCACACAAAGCACGTATAGATCAACAGCGTCCCCGCAGGCCCCGGGTTCCCCGCAACGCCAACTTGGACATTTTTGATCGGTCCAGGCCCGGGCCTCGGGCTCGCCATGAAAAGGCCCGCCCATCACGCGATAGCCAGCGGTATTCTTTCCAAGGACGACAATGCCCCCCATCTTGTCATCACAGAGCACATACCAACCATCGGCCGCCGGCCCACTGGGACAACGCCAACTTGGCCGATTGACGTTCGTCCAGCTCCGGGCCTCGGGTTCTCCATGAAAAGGGCCACCTAAAACATCATATTGGGTCGGATCGGTGTGCTTGCCGAGGACAACATCGTAGCTTCTTTTATCACATAATGCATACCATCCCTCCCCGGCACCAATGGGCCCGCCGGGACAACGCCAGCTCGGAGCATTCGCACTGGCCCAGGCCCGCGCCTCCGGCTCACCAGGAAAGGGGCCTGCCATCCTGTCGTAGCGAGTAGGATCCGAATGGTCGCCGAGAACGATATCATGGGTTTTCTTATCACAAAGCACATACCAGGTAAGTGCACCGGGAGGGGCTGCACCGGAACAACGCCAGCTCGGTTGATTCTCATTCGCCCAGGCCCGCGCCTCAGGTTCACCAGCAAAAGGTCCAGAGATGATGTCATAACGGGTTGGATTCGTGTCCTCTCCTAAAACGATATCCAATGTTTTTTTGTCACACAGAACATGCCATTTGTGGGGTGAAGGCACCGCACTGGGACACCGCCAACTCGGATACCTTTCGTTAATCCATGCCTTCACAGTCCGCGGACCAGGAAAAGGGCCCCCTAATATATCGAATTTCGTCGGATCAGTATGCTCCCCATATACGACGTCACCTGTTCTCTTATCGCATAGAGCAAACCACGTGAATGCATCCGGGGGAGGAGCTGGCAAACGAAGACCCCGCTGGCCCGCATGGGTGATCGGCCGCTCCCAAGAGGTGGAATCGGAGGGTTCATTGACGCTGACCGTGGCAGATCCTGAAATACCGTTGGCCGTGGCCGTGATGGTAAACGTTCCAGAATTCGTCCCTTTAAAAGGATTTCCCGGCTGCCACCGGACCGCGCTATCGGGCAATAGCTCTTGTTTCCCATCCTTGTAAATCAGGGTTGCAGTGAAGGTGACGGATTCATTAAGATCAATCGTTGTCCTTGGCGGATCAACAAAGATTCTGCGGGGCTCGTTCTGTGAGACGACAAGATTTACGGTTCCTCCAGTTGGAAGCGCCGTTCCGGGTGCAGGATTTTGCCCCGCCACCTCTCCTGCAGAGGTATCGCTTGAGATGTAAGTCACCGGTCCCACCTGGCATCCAGCCTGAGTTATGTCGTATCTTGCAGCCTCCTCACTGTATCCCACCACGTCAGGGACAAGGCATCCTGCGGAAGGGTGCGCGGAGGGGCCCGGAGGACCAGGTGGTCCAACTGGGCCAGGCGGCGGGGGACCCGTCGGCGTCGCGGGTCCTGTCACCGGCCTCTGTAGGACGCGAATGCTTACCACTCTGGAATGTCCACGGAAGCCTGCCTCAACTGAATGATTTCCCACCCCCAAATCTCCGCCTCGAATAATACCTCCTCTTACTGTTCCGGGCGTCCAGGTCGTGTCAGGATGGGTGCTGACGTCTTTTGGTCTTGACTCCCCCTCCAGGACGGCTTCGGCTTTGCAAATAAGATTTTCATCCTCAAATATTTCAACCCTGGGACAAATGATCCGCAGTCCGGAAACTTTCCATTGCTGTTGCTGTTTATTTTGAGCTATCTGCTTTCCAAGATATTTAATATCATTTTTTAGATCCTCTTCATCTTGCAGGATGCGCAACTGGGCTTTTCTTTTGTTCAGGTTGTTCTCATGCTTCTTAATCAAATCATCCAGGAATGTTTTTAGACCATCCAAACTCGGAAGAGGAATATACCTTAAATACGAATTTTGAAAAGCCGGTCCCCACTCAAATGATCCATTCTGGTCCACTTTAAAATAGGGAGAAAGTTTTCTGTTCAGCTGCCTGTACATTTCTTTTGTGGAATCAGGATCGAGAAACTTGGGCGCTACCTGGACGGTTAATACGGCGAGCCTTGCATCTTTCAGTTTATTGATGATGGTTTGAAGATTGGCTATGTCCGAATTAACAATTTCCGTAGGCGTCCGTTTTTCATTAGGGAATTCTTGCTTTAAATCAGCCTTCACCTTGTCGGCTTGAGTCTCGATATTGGTTAATGTCTGCCTCTTTTGCTGCACTTCCTGATCAAGAGATGCCATCCCTTCAGGAATTGCCCACTGCAAGATGAGAATGGGCAATCCGAAACAAATCACCATCCTTGCGGTCTTCCTGATCGCTGTTTTTTTTGTCCCTCTCATATGGCCCCCTTTGGCCAAATTCTCCCACGATTGCGATGGTTGGTGGTTTTCCGTATTCCTCATTTATCTCCACAGACGATTTGCCTTTTTTACTTAGTGATTTTTTTGAGTTGGAAGATCGTCAGGGAGGTCCGCTCCGCGATCTGATCCTCTTTTGTCCCGTCCTTTTTGGTCACCTTGAGCGTTTCATTATAATCAATTTCGACCTGATAATAGTATCCTCCCTTCAAAACGAATTTTTGAGGGTTTTCAATCCGGGTCCTGGCCTGGGGTCCGCGGTCCCAGAGATTACTTCTAATGTACATCCTCCATCCCTTCATCCCGGTCCCTGAAATTGAGATGTTGACCGACGCTTCGTAGTAACTGACTTTTTCGTCCATGATAATCTGGACTACGTCGTAAGTATAGGCGCCGTCCTTGATCTTCGTCGATTGGATGGTCTTTCCCTCCCCCTTGGGGAATTGAAAGGCGATCGTAAATTTCCCGGAGGAGTCGCGGGAGTTGATTGTTGTGGGCTGCCGGGAAGGTTCAGAAGGCGTTGGCGTGGAAGGTCCTGCAGGAGGGGTAGAAGGGACAGGGGTGGTTTCAGTGGTCTTTGTTCCTCCTGAAGGGGGTTTTCCCGTGGTTGGGCCATGCCCCCTTCTTCTCCGTTCCTCCTTTTCTCTCTGTTCTTTCTCCATCCTCTCTAAATCCGAATCCACTTTTGCCGTTAACTCTCCGGATGTTTTCCGCCCGTCTCCATAACCGCCTGCGAAGGTTCTGCCAAGGTCGTCCTGGGTCCTGTTTCCAACCTCCCTGGATCGCCTGTCCTCCCTTCCCCTGAAGCGACCCGCAATGTCCTTATCAGCAGGGGGACCCGATGTGCCAGAATCAGGACCTTTTGGTTCGGACGGCTCGGAGGGTTCCGGAGGTTCTTTCGGTTCCGTTGGCTCAGGAGGGGGCGGGGGTTCTTGGATCTCTGGTTTGTCTATTTTTTTCTCATCCTGTGTTTCGGGTTTTCTCTGCCTCGACAAGGCCTGGGCAACGGCGTCATCAATCGCCCTCTGACGGGCTTCCTTTTCTTCCTCGGCCTTTCTTGCCGCTTTTTCATCGGCCTCGGCCTTTTGACGGGCCCTTGCCTGGTCCTCCACTGCCTGCTGAGGGCTGAGCGGTTTAATCACCGGTTTGTTTGTATTTGCATTCCTATCCACATTGCTCCCAGCGGTTCCACCGGCATTTCCCGCCCCTTCAAGCACCCCCTTATCACTTTTGGGAGGGCAGATCCTTGCTTCACTTGTGTAACCCAATGTGAAAATAATACCCGCCAGCACCACAAGACAGATTCCTCCAAATTTACGCATCGTTTTCACCCTCTTCGCAGCAAATATGAATCTTTCGCCGAAGTCCAGCCGAGAAAAATCATTCACAATCATCGGAAGCCGACGGGTTGACCACCTGATTAATCGCCCTATTGATTCTGTTGTAACCCGGTATCTCGACGGTCGTTTGCGTTCTTCCCAATTCCTTGGTTCCTCTGACAACAGGTACGGAAATGCTTGGGCCAACTTCAACCCTGCCGCCCTCAATCTGACCCTCCTCCCCAAACCGGGTCCGGACGGTCACGGGGCCCGTTTTCACATTCAACTCGGCCTGTGGATTGCCGTTTTTATCTATGGCCCCCGCCATATTTACCGGACCAATATTTGTTCCTACGAGTGCATCAGGTCCCGATGTTCCTCTTCCCTTGGCATCGATAAATACCTTGACCTCCGCACTTGTCGCTACATCCACCTTGCCGGTTACATTGAAGGCTCCGCTTTCCCGGTTGTAGCTGACTTCCGCCGTTCCCCGGAGACCGGCGCCCACTCTCACGCCCCAGGAACCGTCGATCGGCGGGTTCTTTCCGCTCGTCCCGCAATCCCGGGCCAGCTGTGCCGGGTCTTTCTGCCTGACATTGTCCAGACTACCGAAATCAACCTTTTCCATCACCCAGTTCACTAATCCCCCTCCATAAGGGCTTCCGCTCGTCCCGCAATCCCGGGCCAGTTGCCCCGGGTCTTTCTGCCTGACATTGTCCAAACTCAAATCTAAGTTCTTCATCGCCCAATCCACAAGGCCCTTCCATTCCAACCCCAGGGAGTCAACCCTGTTTAACGGATTGTTTCCCACGTAAACGTATAAATTTGATTCCATTGCACTGATCTGAAGGGGGTCTTCCTGGACAAACCTGCCAGAATTCGGATCGTAGTACCGGTTGAAGAAGTAGTAGAGACCGCTTTCCGGATCATACTGTTTGCCGTTAAAGCCATACATATTTGGGATGCCTTCCTCCCTTTCTTCAAACTCTCCGAATGGGCTATACGCATATTGGTTGACGATATTGCCGTCCCTGTCGGTGATGAACAGAATGCTCCCCAGGCGGTCGGCATGGAAGAAATAGCTCTTGTTTCCGGTATGCATGCTGAGCGGCGCATCAAACCCCGGGCCATGAGTGTATTCGACCACGACGTTCCCTTGCTCATCGAGTATCCACAGGACATCCTCGTGGTCATGAAGATAAACCATCGTCTTCCCGTTTCCCTTCTTAAACAACCTCTCTCCGAACGGCCCGTACCCGTACACCGTTTCTCCCCACCGGGGTGATGCCGTGGATGAAAGAAAATTGAGGCTGTCGTAGGCCAACCTCGTCACACCGCCCCCATCTGTTTTTGAAATTAAATTGCCGTCCCTGTCATACTTGAGCAATTGTTTTCCAGCCCCGAGCAGCTGGTTCATGGCGTTCAAATGATAGATTGTCTTTTGGCCTCCAGTGTCTTCCATGCGGATGCGGTTGCCGGACCTATCATAAGCATAGAAACGGTTTCGCCCGTCAGCCTTGACGATTTTTGTAAGTCTGCCCTGGTTGTCATACTCGTAGGCGGTGACCCGGTTTTGGTCTTCGATGCATTTTAAGAGATTGCCAGCCCTGTCATATTCATAGCGAAAGGTTCTAATCGCTTTTCCATTTTTATTCTTGACGACCAGGTCGGAGAGGGCTCCGGAAGAATGATAGCGATATTCTGCCGCAATCCCGTTGGGGAAGAGGAGCCTTTCCCTCAAGCCCAGCCGGTTATATTTGAACTGGAACTCCTCGCCCAACCGGTTTTTAACTTTTCGGATACGGTTCGTTCGATCATACTCGTATTGCACGCATGGTTTTCCCCGGGATGAAACCAGCGTCCGATTCCCATTGGGATCGTATTCGTAGTCGAAAGAGGCGCCAACGGTGGAAATTTTCTTCTCTATGATTCTGCCTGCCCGGTCATACTTAAACCGGTAAGCCGCATTGTCATTTCGGGCGCTTATGATGTTCCCGTCCGCATCATATTCAAACTCGCTCTTGCCCCTTCCGTCGGCCTCCATCCTGACAAGGCGGCTGATGGCATCGTATTCATACTTGATCATCTCTCCCCTTCGATTCTTCACGAGGACCAGATTGTTTTCCGAGTCATAATGATAACTCACGGCATTCCCCAGCTGATCCACGTATTTCACGACGCGTCCCAGGGGGTCGAATTCTGCAGAGAGCTTATGATTGTTCCCGTCGGAAACGCCTGTTAGATTCCCGTCAGGGTCGTAGGTATAACGGATGGACTGCCCGGAGGGGCCGTTGATTCCAAGTAACCGGTCGGCGGCGTCATAGCTTATGTGATATCTTTCATTCAGCTCATTTGTCACCGATACCATATTGTCCCTTTCATCATATTCCATCCGAACCGGAATCCCTTTCGGATCCGTGAAGCCCGTGATCCGGAACTGCCTGTCGTATTGAAAACCCCAGCGATTGCCGAGGGGATCTACACGGCTTAGGATATTCGAGGCGTTGTCATAGCGGTAGGAATTGGCGTTCCCATGAGGATCTTCCAGTTTTACGATTCGATTCTGTGCGTCATAAAAAAGCCTGGTCCGGTTACGATTAGAATCGACTGACTCGACGAGGTTCCCCTCCGAATCGTATTGGAACTCCTGGTGGTTTCCGTTTCCGTCGGTGATTTTTGAGATCCCTCCTGTTTCATGATAGGCGTATTGCACTTTTCTCCCTTCGGGACTTGTGAAGGACCTGAGCTTTCCCATCTCGTCATATTCAAGGGACGTCCGGAAACCCATGGCATTTCGAAAACCAACCAGACGGTCCTTCCTGTCGTATGAAATCGTCGTGCGGTTTCCCTTGGTATCCACGACACAAATCAGCCGGCTCGCCTCGTCGTATTCCATCCTCCTCTTATGTCCCAGGGGATCTTCCATCTCGATCAGATTCCCCGCCCGGTCATACTTCATCTTCGTCCGGTTTTTCTTCTTATCCGAGACGGCGGTCATATTTCCCTGTTCATCGTAGAGCATCTTCGTCATATGGCCGTTTGGATCAACTACGGCGATCAGGTTTCCCCTCTCGTCATAGTGTCTCTCCACGCGCCTGCCTAAAGAATCCGTGATGCTGGCGATGAGCCCCTCAGGGCAGACCTCGCAGTAGGCGATTTCGGTGATTCCGCCCGAAGGATCGGTCCGACGGATCAATCTGCCCGTGTCATCATAATGGACGGCAGTGACCAGGCCATTTCTGTCGATTTGTCTGGTCAGGTTTCCATTCTTATCATATTCGCGAACGAACCGGTTGTTCGCGGGGTCGACCACGGTAAATCGCAAACCGCCGGGTACGCTTTCATAGATATAGTTCGTTTTTTGCCCCAGACTGTTGGTCACCGTAGTCGTCACCCTTCCGGGTTTTGAAGAATAACTAAAGGTTGATTTTTTCAGGCCGGGTCCTTTTTGACTCAGAATCACATCTTTGTCCCTATCGTATTCAAAAACGGTTTGAGACCCATTCGGATAGATCATCTTGACGAGGTTGTGAAGGTCGTCGTAAAAATAGCTTGTCCTGTTTCCGGCACTATCGACAAAGCCTATCAGATTTTTCTGGTTGTCGTATTCGTATTTGACCTCTCTTCCCAAGGCATACCGGATTGACTTGATAAGACCATTGCTTGAATATTCGAATCGGATTTTCCGATGGGCAGGGTCTTTCAGGGAGACGAGCCTGCCCTCCCGGTCATATTCAAGACTGGTCAGATTGCCATTTCTGTCTGAGATGGCTTCCAGCCTGCCCATTGGATCAAAATATTCTGTGGCGAAACACCCCCGGGTCCGGACATAACTGCCGGCTCCCTTTGCCCTGATGATTTTTGATCTGCCGCCTTCTGAAAGAAATACCTCTCCTCTTTCGTTCTTTTCGCTCTGATGATAGGTGCTGCTTGAGCCGTCGGATTCAAAAATGTTCACCACCCCATTCCCCGGAGAAGTGAGGATAACATTATACGTAAACGTCCAGCCGTACCCCAAAGGGGTCAGGTGGACCGACCGGCTGTTATAGACCCTCTCCATCCTGACCGGGATCCCGATGGATGGAATGAAGAAATCCTGGTAGTAGAGGAACAGGTTGCCGTTCCGAACATTTACCGGGTCTGGCCAGTGATGGACATAAAAATGATCATAAAGGTTCCCCCAGCCTAAATCTTTGGCCCGTTCCACGGCCAAAGGGTTTTGCCGTACGGCCCCGTTTTCAGGAGAAGACATGAAAGGAAAAGGGGGTAGGGCTAAAAAAACTGTGATGACGCTGATTGCTATAATCCCAAGAGATTTCTTTCGGATGGACATTCTGGCCCCCCTTTACTGATAATGAAAATACTGGGTGGGCGTCTTGGTGCATAGATGATTGACCGCCCTGTCGATACAGACCCGGATCGCTTTTTCCATGGGGGTATTCTGATAGGCCCCGAGAGAAACCGGCATTCCGGTTCTCCCGCCGCCAATCACTGTCCCTACGCTTCCGTGAAAGTCCGAGGCTTTCCCCTCAACCCTGGCGGCAAATACGATCCTGCCGGTGGTCGTATCGACCACCCTGAGATCAATGGCCATCTGGGCATTCTTCATGCCACCCCCAACCCTCACAGGGATGTTGGGCATGGAGATGCCAATCCCTATTCCCGAAGCATCGCCCCTGAATTCTGTGACCACACCGTAAACAAGCAATTCGGCCCCCTCGAGTTGCCCGATGGGAGCCGCGGTTGCCCTTTTGACTCTCCCGCTTGCGCCGAGATCCTGTTCGAGCATGACGTCTTGAACCGCTTGCCGCTCGAGAACGATAAAGCGATTGGTATTAAAGAGGGAGGTGAGCAACATCTCTCTCAGACCGTCGCCTATTTCCATGGTTGCTCCGGCTGCCTTCACCTGAAAATCGCCCACGGCAATCCTTGCTTTCGGGCCATCATATCTCTCCATCTGTGCTTCCTGAATGGAAGGGCCCGAACCGCGAGTTACTCGAGCCGTCGGTTGTCCTGGCCCGGTAGGAGCGGGCGAATCGGTTGTGGCACAGCCACAGAGGAACAAGCACGTCACCCCCCAAAAAAGGCCCACGATTCTCTTTAACTCTCTTGATTCCATCGTAAATCCTCCGTGAAAATTTTTTTTGATGGTCTCGTAAAAAGTCTCTTTAGGCCTGGTTTTGTCATTCCGGCCCCGATTTGTATCGGGATAAACTCCAGCTCGGTTTCGAGTCGCAACGACCGGAATCCAGTCCTTTCAATACCTTACGATGTCTCTGGACACCGGTTTTCACCGGTGTGACGACTTTTTACGAATGCATCATTTTTAACTCTTCGAAAAGATGAAGCGCTTCATATGGTTTGGCCCCATATTTTAATTGCAACCCATATGCCATGAAGGAAAGAACTCTTTGATTTAATTGGTCATTTTTTAAAAGGTCAATGGAATCAATGATGAGGAATTTTTTGATGGGAGGGAAAAACGATTTAAAGAGAGGAAGGTTTCCGCCGGTGATGAGCGTAGCGGTTGAAATCGGCCGGTTCAACCATTCAGCCGGTTGATATGGATCGCATGAATTTAAAGATCGTGGATCAGCATCCTGTATCGCAGATGACTGCGGCTGATTCCAAGAAGGCGGGCTGCCTGGCTTTTATTGCCGCCGCTCGTTTGAAGGGCCCTTTTGATCAGGTCCCGCTCCGATTGGGCAAGGGTCGGAATCGAACTGAATTCGGCGGAAGCGGATGGGGCCTGCTGGTCTTCTGGTCCTGTGTCTTCCCAGAAAAATGGGTAGGATAGAAGAGATTCTAACCCCATCGTTCCATCCCGGTTCATCAGAACAGCCGATCGGAGCACGTTCATTAACTCTCGAACATTGCCTTTCCAATTGTGCTGGGTCAGAAAATTCAGAGCCTTGGGCTCGAACCTCAGTTCCGGATTTCCCACCTCCGACCCGAAGGTTTTCAAATAATACTCGGCCAAAATCTTAATATCCTCCTTACGTTCCCTTAACGGAGGAATTTGAATGGGAAAGGCCATCAGGCGATGGAAGAGGTCCTGCCTGAACCGGCCTTCCCTCACCATGGCCTCCAGAGAACGGTTGCTGGCCGCAAGGATCCTGCAATTGACCTCGACCGTCTGGGATCCTCCGAGAGGATAAAATCTTTTTTCCTCGATGGATTGAAGGATCTTGGCCTGGAGTGTAATGTCAAGTTCGCCCACTTCGTCAAGAAAAAGCGTCCCGCCATGGGCCAATTGAAATTTGCCCTTGTAGCGGGTGTTTGCGCCTGAGAAAGCTCCCCGTTCATATCCGAAGAGTTCGCTTTCGAGCAGAGAGGAAGGGATCGCGGCGCAATTGACTTTCACATAGGGACCGTCCTTGAGGTTGCTCAAGCGATGGATCATCCTGGCGAGCAGATCTTTTCCAGTCCCTGTCTCTCCAAGAATCAGGACTGTGAGGTCTGTGGAGGCCACCTTCCGGACGCGCTGGAGAATGGCCTTGATGGCGGGAGATTCGCCGATAAAGACCGTTTCCCCCAGACTCTCCTTAAGGAGCTGCCTGAGGTCTCGGTTCTCCTCTGCCAGCGCCCTGATCTTCAGGGCGTTCCTGACGGTCGTCAGGAGGATCTCCTCTTTAAACGGTTTGGTAAGATAGTCCAGGGCGCCTTCTTTGACCATTTCCACGGCAGATTCAATCGTTCCATAGGCGGTAAGGACGATAAAGGGAACATCCGGAGCGACGACATTCCGGTGACGAAGCAGGTTGACTCCGTCAAACGAAGGCATAAAGAGATCGGAGATCACCAGATCGAACTCCTGATCATCCAGCCATCGAGCAGCCTGGTGGCCATCCGTGGTGGTGACCACTTCATAATTTTCCTGCTTCAGCATGGCTTCAAGAATATGACAATAGCGAAGCTCATCATCCACCACAAGAATTCTTGGCATGATGAAGCCCTCCTTTATCCCACTCTATGAGGATCCATTTTCTGAACCTGGAAAAATAAGAGCAACTTCCGTGCCATTTCCCGGCGAGGATTCTATTTGAATCGATCCTCCGTGGGCCTCCATCACCTTCTTCACCACCGTCAGTCCAAGTCCAAGGCCTGAATCCTTCGTCGTAAAAAAACGATCATATACCTGCCGCAGATGTTCGATGGGAATGCCCTTTCCCGTATCCTTAATTTTAATCCAGGCACGACCCATGTGCCTATCTGTTCCCGTAGAGATGAATATCTCGCCGTCTTTGGACATTGCCTCCTCGGCATTTGTGAAAACATTAATGAGCACTTGATAAATCTGGCGGGAATCGATAGAGATTTTCCCTGCCTCGTGGGCCAATTGGAATCGAAGGGATATCGGGACGACGCTCCTTCTTCTTGATTCCCATAGCAGGGCGGCGGACCGAACCAGGTCGTTCAAATCGGTTTTTGACTTGACCGGAGGTGACATACGCGCAAATTGCAGAAACTCATCGACAATCCCGGTCAGGCGGTCCACTTCATCGAGGATGAAGCCCAGCACCTCTTTTTTCTTGGAAGGGTCTGTCTCTTTCAGAAGGATTTCTGCGGATCCCCGGACGATGCCAAGGGGGTTTTTCAGTTCATGGGCCAGGGTCGCCGCTCCTTCGCCCATGTCTGCCATTCTCTCAGCCTGTATCAACCGCTGGGAGAGTTGAACCAGGGATTGGTTCGTCCCCTGAAGACCCTCCATTAAACGGGCGTTTCCAACCATGTGGGCGGCCTGAGTGCATAGCGTGCCGAGGACGCCGGTCTCTTCGGAACTCAAGAGGCGATGGGCTGTCTTGTTCCCCAGCAGATAGAACCCCCAGAGGTCATCGCCGGCCTTCATCGGAAATACAATGGCCACCCCCTGAGCCTTCAACGGGGTGAAAGGGTTGGGTTGCTCCGCCAGGTCATCCTGAGAGAGTGTATCCCAGAATTGAGGGAGAGTCTGCCGGGATAAGAGATCAATGTTTGAAAACAAATTTTTATTTGTTTCAATCCAGGCCTCCGGCTTCTGACGAACCTCCCAACCTTCGTTCAATTGCTGGCGCAGGACCAGGGCGGCTTTCTCGACAGCGAGATGATCCGGGAGTTCTTTGATCAGGAAATCGGCAATTTCTTCCATCTGGGAAGAACGCGTCAGCTTGTTGGAACCCTCGATCAACAGGAGGGGAAGGCCCAGCCTCTCCGGGAAAAGGATCCGGTCGACTCCTCTTTGGACAAAGTTTTTTAGGGGGTTGAAGACCAGTACCGCCGCGAAAATCATCAGGAAATCGGTGCGGAACCACGGCCCCATACCGGAAGGAACGGCGATCCTGTCCAGGAAAAATCCCAGGGCGAAGAAATAGAAGCCGAATATGAAAATAACAGAAATCCCATACACCAGGCTCCCATGAATGACTCGATCCACGTCCATGAGCCGGTATCGATAAAAGGCGAAAAGGTAAGAAAAGAGGATGAGGGGAAAGAAAAGGATGCTCACGCCATAACTGATCCAGGGGAAACCGAAGAGGGCTTTCGGGAGGCCGTAAAGTAAAATGTAGGGAGACATCCCCAGGAGGTGACCCCACAGAATCCACTTAAGTTGGGCCCTGAGGATCGCGTCTCTGGTTTTTTGGTAAGCCCGCCCTAGGACCACGGAAGTAAAAAAGACCACTGCTCCGGCGACCAGATAGAGGAGGCGATAAGCATGCTCGATGCCGGAAAGGGGTTGATCCCATCCTGTAAAAAAAACAATCGATGCCGCGAGGGGTGGAAGCCCATAGATCCCCCACGGCATCCACGCGGGAATTTTTAAACTTCCTCTTTTTTCTAAAAACATTAGGATGAGATGGAACCAGGAGGAGAAGATCATGCAGAGGCTGCCCAAGCGGACCGTGATGATCCAGGGAAGGTTTTCGCTGACCTGGAGCAATAGGTGCCTTCCAGATTTGTTAAAAATGCTTAAGGCGGAAATAAGAATGAGTATCGATAATAGCCGGACCCTTTGTTGCTCCGGGTATCGAAACAGGAGATAAATCCCGCAAAACAGAATGAAGATCGAGAGCGACCAGAGCCAGAACGGACCCCTCAAAAGGTCTTCCATCGATGCTTGTTTCGGAAATACAAGGACGGTCTTGGAGAGATTCATTTCATCCAGCACTTCCAGTTCCAATGGTTTCTCTAATGTCCAGACGGGTTTCAGACCGCCCCGGAAGGAAAGAATGGACCGAAGCCAATCCTCAATGGAGATGCCCCCTAAGGTCTTGATATGTGTTTCCGTTCTTAAAGATACCGAACTTTCCAGGTCGATGATTTTTTCTATCCGGTACCCTTTCGAATCGAATTCCCCATAAAGGCCAAGATAAGGGGATTTTATGAAGAGGAAAATGTCCCTGAGGATGTAGGCCGAAATAAGAACGGCGATAAGGAGAACCAGGACTTTCCAGCGGAAGGTATCAGGATGATTTATTCTTTTATTAGATCGAAACACAGTTGCCAACTCCTTATCGAACGACAAGTTTGTCATTCATTCAGGTCGATATCGTCAAATCCGGGGCGGATAAAGGATCTGGCCTTCGGGAAGGTCTCTTCGATGGCCTGGCCCAACCGGTCAAGAAAGGAAAGGATTTTGAGAACACTCTCGCTCTCGCGAGGATCGTGGTGCGGAATCGTTGCCCAGGCGCTGATCGAACGGTCAATTGCGATTAGTGCAATCTTGGCTGAACCATCCGCATCGCTCGGGAATTCATTCCGGCCATCTTTTTCCTCCTCCAGCTTTCCGAGGACAGCGCGAATGGCCTTGGCGGCAATAAAGTATTGGTACCACCGGATCACCTCCAGGGCTTCCTCAAGATTCACCTCATCGCTAAGAAGGGTTGTCGTTTCTAAAAGCCGCTCCTCCCTCTCCCGGAACCAATCTTCCACCCTGCTGGCATAGTTCCTGGCGGCCCGTGAAATGACATGACCCTGCACGGCCTCGTCCCTCACCCGGATATGTCCCGCCACCTCTTCCGAATCCAAATCCTCCAGGTCTATTCCCCATTCCTCTGCCGCCTCTTTGAGCATCTCCTGTGTTTCCTTAAAGATCTCCGATAACTTTTTCCAGAAGGCTTCGTTTTTGATATCCCTTGTTTCGGGATCCGAAAAATCTTCTTCTCCGATCGAAAAGTTCAAACACCGGTTGGTTTGAGGACAGCGCTCACACCAGCGATCACAATAATTATAAATCCCCGGGATAAACCGTTTCTCCGCCGCCAGTTTTTTAAGCCGCTTGCGATCCATGATCTATCCTCCCCTCCAGACTTGCCCCTAATTGTCATGCCTGATGATTCATTATAGGTTGACAGAAAAATTCAGTCGATATTTTTCCAACGCTGTTGACCCTGTTTGAGCACCACGTCTAAAATCTTGGCGGGGGAGGTGAGAGTCTTCCAGTTATGCATCACTTCCGCCGGGATGAAATAGGCTTCCATTGGTTTCAATAATTTCTTTTCCTCGCCTATCAACATCTCTATTTCTCCTTCAACCACGATACCGCACTGGTCGAAGGGATGTCCATGGGCTGTGCCTTCTTTGCCCGGGGCGATTTCCATAACTGCCATGGTTAAATTCTTTCCTGTCTCGATCTTACTGAATATACCCGGCCTAAACTCATCCAATTTTAATGCCCTAAGATTCCAGAATCCCATTTTGACCTCCTTTCTCTTCACCTTTTACTTTTTCAGTTTAAATGTTCGATCAGGATCTTGATCCCGATGCCGATCAGGATCAGGCCGCCCAGGATTTCGATTTTCTTTTCAAAAAAGTGGCCGATTTTACTGCCTGTCAAAACCCCGAAAAACGATAATACGAAGGTCACCGCTCCGATGACGAGGATCGGCGCGATAATTGAGATATTCAGGAGGGCGAAACTGATCCCAACGGCCAAGGCATCAATGCTCGTGGCAACAGAGAGCATCAACAGCGTCGGAAGGTTCAACGGTTTGGCTTCTTTTCCCCGGCCATTCATCTTCTTTGATTCATAAATCATCTTACAGCCGATGAAAGTCAGAAGGCCAAAGGCGATCCAGTGATCGACGCCCGAGATCAAGTCTCTCAGGTTCAGGCCTGCGGCCCACCCGATCAACGGCATCAATGCCTGAAAAGATCCGAAGAATAGCCCGATTCTCAAGGCGTGGTTTGCCCTCCGGCGCTGGATGGCAATGCCGTTGCTGACGGAGACGGCAAAGGCATCCATGGATAATCCGAAGGCAATCAGGAGAAGGGTGACGTGGGTCATGGGGGTCAGGATATCCGAGCATCAGGATACCAGGAAACCAGGGACAAAAACAGCTTGCAAATAGAAAATTTTATTGGGTTTTTTGGGTTAACTCAATAACTCAAGTAACCCAAGTAACTCAAGGAACCTATCGTTTTTAAACCAGAACCTATACTCCTGCCCCGATCTCTTTCAATTTTGCGGCGATCTGCTCTTTATTCATGGCCCCGGGCTGCCGAAAAACCTCCTTGCCCTGAGAATCAAAAAAGACCAGTGTCGGGAGGGCCACGATTTTATATTCCCGCGCCAGGTGTTGATATTTATAGACATCGATGATAAGGATCTCGGCCTTCCCGGAGAATTCTTTGCTGAGTTCTTTGAGAATCGGTCTTAACTGCCGGCAGGGGAGGCAGGAATTTGCCCCGAAATCAACGAGAAAAGGCTTTCCTCCTGCAAAGGCCTTCTTCAGGTCCTCCTCCGTATTCGATTCGGGAGCTTTGGAGGCGACCTTCTGGAGACGGATCTGATCAATTTCGACTTTGGCGGAGGCCCGAAGTCCGGCAAGGAACTGTTTCATCTCCTCCTGCTGTTTGACCTCGATGATGAACTGCTCAATGATGGGAGAGGCCTGGTCGAGAGGCATCCCACCCAACCGCTCTTTCAATAAGGGATAGAATGTTTTGACTTCTTCTTTGGTTACGGTTGGCGGCGTGGAGAACTTCTTTTTGATCAGCTCGGCAATGAGAGCCTCTTCGGGGGAGAGGGCATCCTTGTCCGTATCTTTATAGGTTTTGACGGGAGGAGGTATTCCCTGTTTTTTTGCCTCCTGGAGAAGGACCATCTGGATGATCATCCCTTCGAGAAGTTCCTGTGGATTTTCCCTGAGCATTTCTTTCATAGGGGATTCCACTTTCATTAATTCTCTATTAAGCTGTTGCACTGTAATTTTTTCGCCGTTGACATGGGCCAGAACCTGCCGGGCCGGGTTCTGGAGATAAAAAAAGTAAAAGAAGAGGGCGCCGGCCAATACCACGATCACGGCTCCGAGGACAATAAATTTCGGTTTCATGGTTACTCCTTTAATTATTATTGAGGTGAGTCTATGTTACTATTTATTCCCTATATTATGGTAAAAATCAATATCCCCTTGAGGACGAAGCATAAGAAAGAGAAGGGAGGGTTGAGTGCGGAAACTTTCGAAGACGCGGTTCCAGGGAAATCTCACTTGACAAGTTATGAGGTTTAAATTATATGATTAATGAATCATATAATCATGGAGGATTTTATGGAGGAACGGATTCTTGAAATGAAGGCGGAAGTGCTAAAGGCCCTTGCCCAGCCCACCCGTTTGAAGATCCTTGAACTTCTTCGGAGCGGAGAACGATGTATCTGTGAGATTGTTCCGGCGATCAATGGAGAGCAATCCAATATCTCCCGGCATATTTCGCTCATGCAGAAGAGTCATCTCGTCACGACCCGAAAGGACGGAGTCAAGGTGATGGTCAGGGTGCGGGACCCAAAGATCTTCGAAATCCTTGACAGGATCAGCACAGTGATCAAGAAACAGGTAAATGAGCAGAGCAGATTGGTTCGCGCGCTATAAGTGAGGAAAGGAGATTGATCGATGTTCATGCTTATCCTTCAGGGTGGGATAGATGCTTTTATTGATTACCTCTCCGCCCATGTTCTTACCTGCCTGATTCCAGCTTTTTTCATTGCAGGGGCGATCGGGGTTTTTGTCTCCCAAGCCTCCGTGATTAAATATTTCGGCGCCCAGGCAAAGAAAGCGCTCTCTTATTGTGTGGCCTCCGTTTCCGGGACGGTTCTGGCCGTTTGTTCATGCACAGTTCTACCGCTCTTTTCCGGTATCTATCAAAGGGGAGCCGGGATTGGCCCGGCTACGGCATTCCTTTATTCAGGTCCGGCGATTAATATTCTGGCGATTGCCTATTCCGCAAGGCTCCTTGGACTGGATTTAGGGATCGGAAGAGCCGTTGGCGCCGTTTTATTCTCAATCGTAATCGGACTTATCATGGCGTTTCTCTTCCGGAGAGAGGAAAAAGAGAAGTTGAATCAGGCATTGACTCTTGGTGTGCCCGAGGGAGGCAAGAGGGGCTATGTTCTCCTCATCTATTTTGCCGCCCTGGTAGGGATCCTCGTCTTTGCTTCGCAGAAGATGTGGATTCTGACAGCCATATCCTTTATCGTCCTGCTTGCTGCCTTGAAACGCTGGTATAACCGGGAGGAGATCAAGGAATGGCTGCTGGCAACATGGGGGTTCGTTAAATTGATTACCCCGTGGCTTCTCATCGGAGTGTTTGTGGCAGGGATGATCAAAACCCTCGTTCCGGAAACATTGATCCAGAAATGGCTGGGGGGCAATTCCCTCCGATCCAATCTGATTGCCTCCGTTTTCGGGGCGCTCATGTACTTTGCAACCCTGACAGAAGTTCCCATCATCAGGGCATTTCTCGACATGGGGATGGGGCGGGGGCCCGCCCTGGCCCTTCTCCTTGCCGGGCCTGCCCTGAGTTTACCCAGCATGATCGTCATCGTCCGGGTCATGGGAGCGAAGAAAGGAATGACCTACATATTATTGGTGGCCATCATGTCAACGATCATCGGGATGACCTTCGGTCATTATTTTACGTAAAAGGAAAAGGAGATTGAAGATGAAAAAAATCGAAGTATTAGGTATGGGGTGAGCCAAATGCAACCAGCTTGCGGAGCGAGCTAAAGAGGCGGTCAAAGAGCTCGGAGTTGATGCCGAGGTAGTTAAAGTCCAGGATATTAAAACCATTACCAATTATGGAGTTCTCCTCACCCCCGCCCTCGTTGTGGACGGAATTGTAAAAATCGCGGGCAAAGTTCCGAAACCGGAAGAGATTAAGAAATGGATCTCCGAATAAAAGGGGAGGGAAATGGAAAAAAATGCTTGTGCGAACCAACTGAGATATTGATTTTTCCATGTTCGGGAGGATCGAATGTTGGACAGATTGCTAACCAAGCAGGGGTAAAATTGACCCGAGAGGGCACGGGGAAATTCTTCTGTCTGGCTGGCATCGGCGGTCATGTCAGCGGGATGATTGAGTCAACCAAAGCGGGCAAAGTCATTGTGGCCATTGATGGTTGCCCGGTGGCATGTGCTAAGAAAACGCTTGAGCACGCCGGGTTCAATGTCGATGAATATGTCGAAATTACGAGTATGGGCATAGAGAAGAATTATAACTTGAACCCTCTCACTTCTGATGTGGAGAAGGTATCCCAATATCTGTCAACCCGAATCTCAAAAAGAATGGGTCTATTGTGAGGAAATCAGATGATTGTAAAATCCATTAATGTAAAACTCGACTCCGAGGAGCTACTCAGGCTGGTAAGGATTTTTCTTGACGAAGACAAGGAGGATGCTTTTCTGTTCCTCAAGGAGGTTTTGAAACCGCAGGTCGACCAGGCGACCCGGGAGCAGTGAGAGGTCATTCCTTTCAAGCTTCGTGCAAGCTGAAAACAATCCGTTTGTTAAAAAAGATAAGGTTACTCAATGATACTGATAAGACAAAAGATTCTAACCACGGGCCTATGCTTTTTATTTTTTTTACTCATTATTCCTTCCTACCCTCAAGGCGCCTTCCCTCAATCGAAATCTGAGCGCTTGCCTAAAGAGGTGGCGAAAATTTCCCTACCCAAGCTTATCGATTTTGGGGCGAACAGGTGCATCCCATGCAAGAAAATGGCTCCTATCCTCCAAGATCTGACAGAGGAATATCAAGGGCGGGTCATCATCAAGGTGATCGAGGTTTATCAGGAGAAGGAGTTGACAAGGATCAATGGAATACGGGCCATCCCGACACAGATTTTCTTCGACGCCAAGAATCGGGAAGTTTACCGGCATGTGGGGTTCATGAGTAAGGAAGAAATCATAAAAATATTTGGCAAGATGGGAGTAAAATAGATTATGGAATTATTTCTCAATCATCTTTCTCAATCAATTGCGGATAACCCCTTCCTTGCCTATCTCGGCGTGTTCATCGGGGGCATCCTTTCCTCTTCAAGCCCCTGTGTTCTGGCGACCATTCCCCTGGTAATCGGATATGTAGGCGGGTATTCCGAAGGAGACCGGCGAAAGGCGTTGCTTTATTCGCTGACGTTTATCCTCGGCCTCTCGATCACGTTCACTATTTTGGGAGCCATAGCCTCTCTGGTGGGAGGGCTCTTCGGTTTGTTCAGCAGCGCGTGGTACTATATCGCCGGAGCGATTGCTGTCATTATTGGCTTACAGCTTGTCGGCCTTTTCGAGTGGAACCTTCCCATACCGGTTCATCTTCAACCCAAGCAAAGAGGGATATTGGGGGCGCTCCTTCTCGGCCTTTTCTTTGGAATTATTTCTTCGCCATGCGCCACGCCTGTCCTGGCACTGATCCTCACCTTTGTTGCTTCAAAAGGAGAGGTCGTTTACGGGACCTCCCTGTTATTTATTTATGCCCTTGGCCACTGCGCCCTGATCTTTCTTGCGGGAACGGCCACCGGTTTTGCAGAAAACTTTGTCAAATCCAAAGGGATCATCAATATGACCGCCTGGGGAAAAAGGGTCGGCGGGTCAATCGTCGTATTGGTGGGGATTTATCTGTTTTATCTGGGAATAACCATTTACTAAGGAGTCCATAATTGGAAAGACATATCCCTTACCGTTCACCTCGGTTGCGAGTCGAAGCGACCTGAGCTTGTCGAAGGGTGTGGTATCTTGCCGTTCAGGCTTCGACAGGCTCAGCACGAACGGTTTGTTTTTTCGTGTCTATACAATTATGGACTGATTAATCAGTTGATCACGAGGTAAAGCTGATGAAACGGTGGAAGGGCTTTTTCTTAGTTTTTTTTCTTCTTATCTCAACACCTCTTATTATAAAAGCTCAATCGTCCTCCCCGATCCAGATCTACCTCTTCTATGCGGAGGATTGCCCAAGCTGCCAGCCCATTCTTCAGAGCTATGTGCCCACTCTCCAAATGATGTATCCTTTTCTGGAAATCAAAACCTTTGACCTGGCCAACCCGTCCCATTACGAGGCCCTCGCTAAACTTGAGAAAAAGTTCCAGCGAAAGGCGGATGAACTTCCGGTTCTCTTTATCGGAGATCAAATGCTCTTCGGGGAGCGGGAGGTGATGGAGAAATTGGATCCCCTGATCATCGAATATCAGATGAAGGGCTCCCTTGCCCCGGCGCTGCCTCACCTTGAAATTCCTTCGAAGGTAGCGGTTTCTGAGAAGACATTTTCGGTGGATCTCGCCTATTTTTATCAGAAGGGATGTTCCCAATGCGACCGGGTAAGCTACCTGCTTAAATATATCGGCGAAAAATATCCCCACCTCCATATCAAACCGATTGACTTGAATACGGACGACGGCAAACGTCTGAATGAAACCCTGTCGAACCGGCTCGGTCTTCCTCATGAGAAGCGTTTGATCGCCCCGAGCATTTTTATCGGCAACGATTTCCTTTCCCCCGGGGAGATTACCGAATCGAGGGTGGAGGCCCTGATCGCAACTTATGAAAAGGTCGAGACAAAATCCGCTCTCGAAGTGGAAGAAAAGGAGATTCAAAAAGCGGAAACCTCCATGATCGAACGGTTTAAATCCTTCGGAATCATAGCCATCCTTTTTGCTGGTTTGATTGAAGGGTTGAATCCCTGTGCCTTAGCGACACTTGTTTTTTTCATCTCCTATCTCACGATGGTTGGGCGGACGCGAAAAGAGATTTTCTGGGTTGGCATGGGCTTTACGGGGAGCGGTTTTTTCACCCATCTCTTGCTTGGCCTTGGCATCCTGAGTTTTGTCCAGCATCTTTCATTTATTCCCCTCTTCTCCCGGGTCGTCTATTTCATCACTTTCCTTTTTTCCACATTCCTTGGGATCTTCAGTCTCTACGATTATGTCCAGGTGAAGAGAGGCCGGCCCTCCCGGATGACTCTCCAGGTGCCGAATTCCTTGAAGAAGAGAATACACCGGATCATACGAACAAGAGAGAGCGAATTGGAAGGAAACAAAGAGGGAAAGCCCACACGTTTTTTGTTTGCCGCGGTCATGATCGGCTTTATTGTGACCCTGTTGCAGTCAACCTGCACAAGCCAGGTCTATCTGCCGACCATCCTCTTTGTAACTAACATCCCATCCCTTCGAGACAGCGCGATACTTTATCTCATTTTATACAATATCGTTTATATTTTACCCTTGGTGGCCATTTTCGGTATTGTCTATTGGGGAACCACTTCGGAGCAATTATCGTTTTTTCTACAGCGGAGGACTTCGACCATCAAGCTGTTCACCGCCTTTTTCTTCTTTACACTGGCAGCAATTTTGATCATCTTTCTCTTGTGAGAAAGCCATGTCATTCAATGCCTATAAAATCACCCGGGTTCTCCCCTGCCTTGCAGATCCAGAAAAGATTAGGGTCGTCGCAGAGGTTCTTGGCGAAATTCAAAAGGTCTTCCCTTATCTGAACGCTACATTGGAAGGATGTATTTACAATCATCCGGCGTTAACGCTCACTTTCAAAAAAGGCGATAAAATCATCACCCTCCACCCACTGCACATCACCCTCACGAAGATTGACAATGAAGAAGAGGCGGAGAAGATTCTGGGGTGGCTGCAGAACCTGGTGAACGAGACCTATTTGGGTAGGGATAAAATCCAGCCCGACTATACCATGAGGCAGGAGCTGAAACCGACCGATATCATCAAACTGCTCCCGGGAACGAATTGTAAAAAATGCGGGCTTCTGACCTGTCTTGCCTTTGCCTTTAAATTATTGCGGGATCAGATAGGCATTGAGAAGTGCGCCCCCCTGTTCTCGGATGAGTTTACGGAGAAACGAAAGCTCCTGTTTGAGACGCTCCGCAACGCCGGCCTTAAAGTCCCCGCGGAGCCCTTCGAATCCGGGAACAGTTAAAGAAAGGGATTACGATGGAAGATTTTTTTCAAACAATCCTATACCTGTAAGCCAAAAGGAGGTGTGCCCCATGTTATTGAATGAATATCAATTGAGGATCGTCCTCCCCGAGTGTAATTTTTCAGCGCAGACCGTCAATGCAATCGCAACGGTTTCCAAGGATATCAGTCCGGTCTTTCCGTATCTCAATGCCGTGCTCAAAGGGTTCCAATATAATGATCAAGAAAAGATATTGACGATCAAACGGAAGGGACATCTGATTACCTTCCGGCCCAGGGAGATTGCCATCACCAAACTGGAGGATGAGAAAGAGGCCAGGGAAGTCATGGAGGAGTTGAGACAGATTGTTAATGAGACCGATCAGAACCGGGAACACATTAAGCCTGATTATAATTCGAGAAAGGAGTTGAAATCATCGGAGATTCTTAAATTTCTTCCCAAAACAAATTGCAAAGAATGCGGGGAACAAACCTGCTTCGCCTTTTCTTATAAATTGGTGAGACGGGAGTCAGACATCACAAAATGCACTCTCCTTTTTTTAGAACAACATCAGGAGAAGCGAAAGAGCCTTCTCAGCCTCCTTCAAGGCTCCGGATACGAAGTCCCGGAGGAGCATTTCAAATCTGATTCAAATTAGAAGAAAGGAGCCAAAACTCTCATGAAAGAATGGCAGGATCTTGGCAAGGAGATAAGGCGTTACATCAACCCTGAGACCTTCTCGGTGGCCATTAAGATTCTCAAGGACGAGAAAGAGATTCCGGACGGCGCTCGAAGGCCCGTGAAAGACCTGAATGTCAAAATGGCCCATTGCCAGGTTCAAAGTATTTGCCGTAAATATGGCTGGACGATGGCTATGACCAGAGAAGATCTCGGTTGCGCCATCTCCGGCTATACCTATGGTTGGGAATCGATGCCTCGAGGAGGGGCCATCGACTTTTTTACACGAATGAACTATGCCGCCGATCAAACCGCAGCCCTTAAGATCCTTCAGTCCTTTAGAACATTGGAACAGGGCCGATGCGAGGCAGTGGTCTATTCTCCTCTGGAGAGAACGAAGATAGAGCCGGATGTCATTCTTATTTACTTAAATCCTGCCCAGCTCATGCGGTGTATTCATGGGAGCACGCACCGCACCGGTTTGCCCATCGCCAGCTCTTTTTCCGGCCGTGCCGGAACATGCACGGAGGGGGTGTTGGGAGCCTATTTGGATCAGTCTCCCAAAGTTGTCGTGCCGGGGAATGGAGATCGGGTCTGGGCCACCGCCCAGGATTATGAAATGGTCTATGCCATTCCCTCATCAAACCTGAAAGACCTTGTCGAGGGGCTCGAGAAGACCCATGAAAGAGGAATAAGATATCCAATACCCTCATACTTGCGTTATCAGCCTGAGGTGGGCCTCACCCTTCCGTTGACCGATATTTTTCAGCCAGTCGGAGGAAACATCAAAAAAGATTAATAGAAATGTTTAACCGACACTGAGGCATAGGGAAGTGATAATGAAATTCGATGTTCAAATGAAGATGATAAAAAGGGTGTCTTTTGTCGGATTGAGTATCCTATTTCTCATCGGATTCTCAGAACCCATTTATCCAAAGGCCCCTGGAACACAGGAAGAAATGGTTAAGGCGTTTCAATTATTCCGAGAAGAGAGGGATCGTTTTTTTAAAACCGCCCCCAACTCTCCGCTCGAAGAATCTGACAAACCCCATTTTAGAGGCCTCCGGTACTTTCCTATTGACCTTAAATATCGTTTTGAGGGAAAGATTGAACGATACATCATCAACATCAATAACCCGGAATATTATGCCACTTTCTTAACCAACAAAGGCCCAAAGAAGAGATACATTCGATATGGGAGATTCCGGTTTGCGTTAGAGGGGAAAGCATACTCCCTTGAACTTTATAAATCAATTTTGGGTGATACGATCTTCATTCCTTTTTATGATAAGACCAATGGTCACGAAACTTATGAGGGGGGCCGTTACCTCGATGCAGAAATATTGATGCCCGGATATCACATCGTGGTCGACTTCAATTATGCCTATAACCCTTCCTGCGCCTATAACGAAAAATTTGTCTGTGTCCTGCCATTGGAGGAAAACCGGCTGGGTGCGGAAATTCGGGCAGGGGAAAAGAAGTTTCAGTAAACCCCGTTAGAAAGTCTTCTACTTTCTAACGGGGTGAATCTTTAAAGAGAAAGGAGAACTGGCATGGCAGAAGAACAAAAACATTGGCAGGAAGGGATGAAGACTCACGAGAACCTTATCTTTTCTTGTTTCGGGGGACTCTCGAACACGGGCATCACCAACGCCTTAGCCTCTTTGGAGGCGGTTAAGGAACTGGGGCCTGAAAAGGTGGCGATTGGCTGCCTGGGAGCATTACCGGAGAGAATCCCCCCGGTTTTGAGTCGCAACGACTTTGCCAAAGGGGAGAATAAAGTTATCATCCCCCTTTGAAAAAGGGGGAATGAGGGGGATTTTAAAAGGTGACCATAAAAATCGATAATCGCTTAACCATCGGTGAAACAATTCAATATAGGGTTTTTTTCGCTCAATTAGGGTTAAATCAAGGTTCCATAAATGAAGTTCATAATGAATTATGCTAAATTTGTTAGGGAGAACTACACCTACATCATTATAACTACTTTGGTTATTGGGGTGATAGTGGGCTTAATCACCGCCCGACCCGGGGTCTATATTCGTCAGTTTAATACTCCGCTCATCATTATCATGATCGGCGCGATGGGTTTCACCATCATCTTCAAGCGCCTGGGAACAGCAGCTAAGGACTGGAGAGGGTTCTCTTTCGGGCTGGCGCTGAACTTCCTTTTTGCTCCTTTCTTATGCTGGCTTCTGGCCCTACTGTTCCTATCCGGACATTCTGATTTAGCCACAGGCCTGATTCTAATCGGTGTGGTCCCCTGCGCTGGTATGGCTTTGGTCTGGGCCGGTCTCCTTAGAGGGGATGTTCCTCTGGCCACTGTCATCAACGCTGCCACCATGATTCTGGCACCTTTCCTCATACCATTGCTGATGTCCCTGTTTGCCGGCACATTTGTCACTGTTAACACCTGGGGGATGTTCCGGCAGCTCATTTATACTGTGCTTCTGCCGGTGCTGGGAGGTATCGCCTTAAGGGAGGTTATAGAAAGAGAGGCGAATGTTCAGAAGTACCTGCCGGTGATGCCGGCCATCTCGGCGACGATGGCTGTATTGTTGATGTTCATGGCAATTAACACCAACATCCCCCCAATCATGAAAAACATAGGACTGATAGCGCCTTTGGTTACATCCACCATACTGATTTTCCCTATTTTATTTTTAGTGGCTTATGTAGTAAGCCTTAAATTCTTTCCCAGGAGTAAGAATATTGCCATCACCTACTCATCGGGGATGAAGAACCTGCCCATTGCCATTGGCATAGCGGCTATGAGCTTTAAGGGTCTGGAGATGTTGCCGGTGGCGGTGGGATTCGCTTTTCAGATGCTTACGGCCGTCGGTTTCTATCAGTTTTTTATGAAAACTCAAAAATATCCACCGAAAAGCTGAATCCTTAAGTTTTCGAGAACAGAGGGGAAAATATGAGGGGTGAAAAAATTCTGCTCGGTATTCTCGTTATATTTTTCTCTTTACTGATGGGACCTTCTCTTTGTATTGGAAAGGAAGCCTCGCTCACCCTCATATATACTTCGAACAACCTGGGAGAGGTGGAGCCTTGCGGGACCTGCCCGGATGGGGGAGATAACGGAGGGTTGCCCAGAAGGTCTCACTATCTTAAAACGGTTAAGGAAGAAGTCAAAAATCTCCTCGTCCTCGATGCGGGTGACGCATTGGTCGTCAGTTATTTCAGCGAGCCCCGGGGACGCGAACAGGCCAGGCGAAGAGCGGAGTTTGTCTTGAAGTTATATGAAACATTGGGTTACCACGCCCTGAATATCGGGGATACCGACCTGGGATTGGGCGTAGGATATCTGAAGGGTCTTCAAAAAAAATCAACGATTCCATTCCTTTCGGCAAATCTCAGAGAGAAAAAGACAGGGAAACCCGTTTTTAAACCATACCTTATTAAAGAAGTGGAAGGGATTAAGATTGGAATCCTCGGCCTGGTCACGGCTGACATTTCTCCTCCCATCCAGAAGGAGTTAAAAAACTATTTCATCGAAAACCCGGTCAAAGCCGCCGTGGAGACCATCCGCTCCCTCACCTCATCCTGTGACCATCTGATTCTTCTTGCTCACCTCACTCGAGTCGAGATCGAATCCTTTGTTAGGGAGGTCCAATCCATTTCAATCATCATTGGAGGGAACGATCGTTCTTTCGTGTTTCCAAAACAGGTCGGCCGTTCGCTTTATGTCCAGACCGATGCCTTCGGCATTCATGTCGGAAGGCTGAATTTAAATCTATTAAAGGGATCGTATGAGTTTGCAGACATTTTGTCGAGAAGATTAATCCAGAACAAGATCGAGGAGATCCAGGAAAAGATAGAAAATCCGAAACATGCAAAAGACATGAAAGGTTTGAAAGAACTTCAGGACATATTGACTGAGCAAAAGAAGAAGATCCCGGGATCCGAAGGCAAAAACACATACGAAAATTATTTGGTCCTGATGCATCCCGGGATGAAATCCGATCTGGAAATTCAAAGGATGATCGATTCGTCGAGGGACCTATTAAAAAGGGCGCTTCCCTGATCGACCCGATGTGGACTTCATTAAGCGATGTAAAAAAAAGAGCATCTGATAAAACCGGATCAACAGCAAAACAGGAGGTGGTCAAATGTCTCCAAAAGTGATCATTTTCGGAACAGGGAGTTGACCGCATACCCAAAAGGCTCGTGAAGCCTACGGGAACAAGGCGGTTTTTGAAGACGTGGGGGCTAACAGTGCTAAGCTTGAAGAGATGTTGAAATATTCGGAGGGAAAAAGACAAATACCGGTTATTATCGAAGGGGACAAGGTGACCGTCGGTTTTGGAGGAACCTGATCGGTCTGATGTGCCGGCAGTCTGCCGGTCCAGCGATTTAATGCAACCGCAACAAGAGGAGGATACCAGAAATGGCTGAAGAGCAGGTGATGAAAAAACTCTCTTTCCTGGACCGCTATTTGACGTTATGGATCTTTCTTGCGATGTTTATCGGCGTGGGCTGGGGATACGTGTTTCCGGGTATCGTCCACTTCTGGGACCAATTCCAGGTCGGGACGACCAACATACCGATTGCCATCGGGCTGATCCTCATGATGTATCCGCCCCTGGCGAAGGTGAGATATGAGGAGTTGGGGCAAGTTTTCCGGAATTATAAAGTCCTTGGCCTTTCCCTCGTTCAGAACTGGGTCATCGGACCCATTCTCATGTTCATCCTGGCCGTTCTCTTCCTGGGAGGTTATCCGGACTACATGGTGGGTCTCATCATGATCGGCCTGGCCCGCTGCATCGCCATGGTGATTGTCTGGAACGACCTGGCTTCAGGAGACAGGGAATATTGCGCCGGGTTGGTGGCCTTCAATTCCGTCTTCCAGGTCCTGTTCTTCTCCATTTATGCCTACTTTTTTATTACCCTCCTTCCTCCTTTGCTCGGGCTGAGAGGGGTGGTGGTGGATATCACCATCGGTCAGATTGCCGAAAGCGTCTTCATCTACCTTGGCATTCCTTTCATTGCCGGCGTTCTCTCCAGGGTAATCGGTTTGAAGACAAAAGGGAGACAGTGGTACGAGGAGAAGTTCGTTCCCAAAATCAGCCCGATCACCCTGATCGCCCTCCTCTTTACCATTCTCGTCATGTTCTCTCTCAAGGGAGAATACATCGTCCGGCTTCCCCTCGATGTGGTCCGGGTGGCGATTCCGTTGCTCATTTACTTTGTCGTGATGTTTCTTGTATCGTTCTACCTCTCGGCGAAGGTGGGGGCGACTTATGAACAGTCCACCACTCTCAGTTTTACGGCGGCATCGAATAATTTTGAGCTGGCCATTGCCGTGGCCGTGGCCGTTTTCGGGATTAACTCGGGCCAGGCCTTTGCGGCGGTGATCGGTCCGCTGGTGGAGGTTCCTGTCTTAATCAACCTTGTTCATCTCGCCCTCTGGTTAAAGAGAAAGTATTTTCCATTTGCCGTGGAGACGCCCACTGGAATCTGCCACGTCTCCTGTAAACCATGAGCGGGAGGAAAATCACGACGTAGGGATATTCATTCAGGGAGGTATCCCATGACCGAGTATCGAATCTCGCAGATTGAAGGGGATGGATGAGTGGGCTGAGAACCTGAAACGCCGACAGGTAGTCGGCGCACATTGAGATTTCCGGATGGGATACAGGTCCGGATTAACGGGCTGGACGAGATCATGACAGAGCTTTTCTCGGAAGGCAGGCCGCCGAATCAGGAGACGGCCGAAGAGCTCCTCTATCGGCTGGAGAAAAATAATAATTATATTCCGTCCTCCGCCCGCCGTGAGTATAAAAACGTCCTCATGAAGGAATACAGGGAGTATATTAAAGACAAAAAAGATCAAACCAAATCGAGAAGAGGAGGTTAAGATGGAACAGGGAAGTAAAGTAAATGATTTTGTAATCCGGTTTAAGGCGTTATCTTGGGAGGAGCAAAAGGAAGCGATGAAAGAGTTAATTCCCGAATTTTGCCAGACCGGCATGGGGGATCCATCTTTAATGCAGGAGATGATGCCTCGCTGTATGGAGATGATGAAGGGGATGAATTTCCCCATGAAAGAGATGATGTCCAGGATGATGGGTCATTGGCAAAAATAATTGACATTTTCACCACTATCGATTAGGTTTTTATTCAAGATTGAAGTGTAAAAGAAATGATTTAAAAAACGTGTCAATCGGGAGTAAGGTGTTGATGGGGCATCGATTTAGGCTACTCATATTTCTCTCTGTCTTTTTCTTCATTTTTCCGTCCTCATCCGTCTTTTCCCAAGAGGTTATTCAATTTGGGCTTTGCCCGAAATATGATCTACGAACCATGAGAAGGCTTTACGAGCCTTTTGTCGATTACCTGAATCAAAACACAGCCTACCGGTTCAAAATCAAGCTCGCACCTTTTTACCAGGAGACCATTGGAAGGACGGAGATGGGCGAGACTCCCATCGCCTTGTGCGGTCCCATTCCTTATCTTAAAGCGAAAGAAAAGTTCCCCGTGAACCCTATCCTGCGCGCCTTAAGTAAAGACGGAAGTCCGTATTATCGGGGGATCATTGTTACCCGGGAGGACAGTTCAATTCGGAACCTTTCAGATCTCAAAAAAAGGAGTTTTGCTTTTGCCCAAGAATGGTCTACCGCAGGCCATATCCTCCCAAGGTATCATCTGCTTAAGTCGGGTGTCGGGTTGAAAGATTTGAAACGGTACGCATTTCTTCGAAGCCATGATTATGTCATCGAAGCCGTCCTGGCGGGAGAGTTTGATGCGGGGGCCGTGAAGGATATTGTGGCTCATCAATATAAAAAGAAAGGACTTCGGCATCTCCACATCACCGACCCGGTCCCGACGGTATCAATTATTGTTCGGGCGGAAGCATCGGAAGAAATGGTTCAGTCCGTTAAGGCGACCCTTCTTAAACTGAATCCGAAAAATCCGGGAACCCGAAAATTAATGGCGAAATGGGATGAGGAGATTCAACATGGGTTTATAGAAACATCTCCTTCGGATTACGACGTTATCAGGAGAATCCTCGATGTGATCGAAAAAGAGACGGGCCCGGGATAAAAGGCAACGACAACCGTGGCATCGAAGATCATTTGATTGAAATGGTGGAAATGAAAGGGAACCATGCTATAATGAAAAGGGGTAAGGCGGAATGAACAACATCCAAAGAATGATCGGCTTCATTTTATGGGCGTTGGCTTTTTTTGCCTTGGATTGTCCTTTTTTGGCAGGACAACCCCTGCCTCCCTCCGTCACCGTCCTTTACAGCAATAATATCAATGGAGAGATCGATCCCTGCCCGGTGTGAGGGCCGACGCTTCGTTTTGGCGGTCTGGCCAGAAGAGCAACCTGGGTGAAAGAAGTGAGAGAGAGGGAAAAAGGTTTGCTCCTTCTGGATGCGGGAGATCTTTTTTTTAAAAAATTCCATGTTCCCCATCCGGAGAATGAAAGGGAGGGGTTAGAAGAAAGGGCCTCTCTCATCCTGAAGAGCCTGGAGCGAATAGGCTATCATGCCATTGGAATCGGAGATGATGATCTCACTCTCGGCAAGAAATTTCTCGTGGACCTTTCGAAAAGATCCCGTATCCCGTTCCTTTCTTCCAATCTGGTTGATCAGGATTCCAACCAGCCGCTTTTTCAGCGCTCCGTCGTGCAGGAGGTCAACGGGTTGAGGGTCGGGATTTTCAGCCTGCTTGCGCCGGAGGTGTTCACAGGTCCCTCCGATCCGAGAAGGAGCGGGTTAATTTTCCGGGACCCGGTTGAAACCGCACAGGAAATGGTCAACGAACTGGGATCCCAGACAGATTTCATCATCCTGCTGAGTCATCTTGGTTATCAACAGGATGTGGATCTGGCTTTCAAGACATCGGGAATCCACATGATTGTCGGAGGTCATACGGGGGTTCATCTCAACAATCCCCCCGTCATCAAAAAAACAATCATTCTTCAGACCTCTTCCAAGGGGATGTATGCCCAAAAACTCAATTTGATTTTCTCCAATAGAGAAACCCCTTTCTACAATATGGCGACAAAATATACCTATGAACGAAATCTGACGCAGGCCCGGCAACGATTAAGTTCGGCAACCGCATCGGAGGCTGAAAAAAGGCAGTGGCAGGAAACCGTGAAAAATATCGAAAACACCCTCAAACAGTTTGCAGAGAAAAACCCTTTCACGATGAGTTCCTTTCCCCTCGCAGAGGCCGTTAAGGACGATCCTGACATCAAGAAATGGGTCGAGGACTACAAGTCCAAATTTCCTGAAAAGAGCGAACCCCGTATTTATGACAGCCGGCCCCCTCCCAAACCTTAACGGTTTCTTATTTAACCACCATGACCGTGCAGGGAGCCAACCGGGTGATATTTTGCGAAGTGCTTCCCCATACCCGGTCATAGATTTTCGAGTGCCCCATGAATCCAATGACCACCAGATCAAAATGGCCTTCTCTGACATAATCCACGATGGTCTGCACTTCGTGTCCCGCGATCACATGCGTTTGTAGCGGGATGCCCTCCTTCGCCGCCATCTCTCTTGACTCTTGATTTAATCTTTCGAAGTACCCGTTTTTCTCCGCCTTGGCTTCTAAGACTTCTCCCACGGTTGCCGCATAATGGGGAAGGTCCTCTTCCACGGAGATCGAATGGAGCTCCGCCCCGGTATGTTTAGCCAGATGAATGGCGGCCATTAACGCTTTTTTAGCCCCCTCGGAACCGTCATTTCCCACCAGTATCTTCTTAAACATCTTTCCCTCCTATCTTCTCGCCGGGCGGCCGTTCGCGACCATGGTCTTCGTTCATGACATGGGACGGGTAGAACCACTTCTGGGCAATAAACGTGGGCAAAATGGCGCTGGCCACCACTGCTGCAACCAGGACCGAGAATTGGGTTTGATCAATCATGCCTGTCGAAAGCCCGAACATTGAAGAAATTGTTCCCATGGTGAGACCGGTGCTCATCAAAAGGGTGGTAAACATCGCCTCCTTCCTCACATATCTCCGCGCAAAGGGATAGATGCCCGCAACCTTGGTGATCTGTTTCACGCCGAAGAGGATCGCAAACAGGCCGACGTTTTGATAAAGCATTTTTAGCGAGACATTGATTCCTCCGTTGATGAAAAAGAAAGGGGTGATCATCGCAAAGTCAATGATCCGTAGTTTTCTTTGAAGAAGGCGATTTTCATTGAAGGTTTTGGACAGGGCCAGGCCGGCCACAAAAGCAGGCAGGATGGCATGGCTTGATCCCAATTTTGATACATAGATGAAAAGGAAAAGAATGAAGAAGAGGAATTTGATCTCCGGCTCGATCACCCGGTCGCCATATCGTTTGAAAAGAAACGGGGAAATCCTGGGCATGGCAAAAATGACCACGGCCGAAACCCCGGCGAAGACCAGTGTGGAGGCGTTGAATTCCGCAAAGATGAGGCTTAGCGCCAGCGCTGTCCCTAGATCGGTAATAAAACAGGAGGCCATGAGGATCTTTCCAATTTCATAATTGGTTAATCCTGTCTCCACCAGGACGGCATAGATTACGGCCAGAGAGGTTGTAGAAAGGGCGATCCCTCCAATGATAGATGCGTTTAACGTCCAATGGGCGACCCAATAGCAGTAAGCGATCGTGCCCAGAAAGGGAGCAAGGAATGAAACCCCTCCAATCAGTAAGCTTTCTTTGGCCTTTTCCCTCAAGATGAAAAGGTCCACCTCCGCCCCCGCCAGGAAGGTCAACAGGATTCCTCCGAAACCTGCCAGAAAGATCAGCCAGGGGGTAGGCGAGAGGTTGAGAAAATTCCCCCCGATCACTCCCAGGGTAATCTCAATGAGCGCGACCGAAATGCCTGTCTCTACGGAAATGAGACTTCCGAGAAATACAAGTAAGGAAATGATAAGAGCGATAGTGTGGTCCGTCATAAAAAAACTCCTCCAGAAATTTTCCTGGCAGGAGTCATTTCTAAGGCTTACCTTTTGATGACTCCTGCCAAACCATATTCGCAGGAGTCATCAGCCTCATCGGCGGTTCTCAGGTGAACTCCATCACCTTCATCTGCCCTTTCATAACAATCTCAGAGAGCTACTGTCAAGCTTCACTCAAATGATTTTTTCTTTTTTTCCATTCCTCTAAGCAAAAACAACCCCGAAACGGCATGAAACGTACTCTCAATGAAAGGGAAGCTTATGGGCGCCCTGCCGAATCCACCGCTCTTGGTCTGGCAGTTGAGGATGTATTCCCGGCAATCATCGATCTTCAGGGGTGAGCCGCCGAGCCTTGATAAAATTTCGAGGGCGCAGTAGGTATTTTCCATAAACGACGTCGTTCCGGGATAGAACCCGAACCCTCCATCTCCATTCTGGGACAGCCGAACCCATTGGATCATTTCTTCTCCATCAAAATCAATGCCATGATTGAGCAAGACCGAAACCTTCTTCCGAAGGGATTGCAAATTTTCGTAGTCCTGAAACCGGAAAAGAGGGGAGGGAGCCGGCGATTTGAACGGGTTGTGAAGAAGTTTCCGGATCTCATCGTGAAAATACCGGCCGTCAAGATTTTGAAATGCTGGCCAATCGCGGTTGAGAAGGGCGGTCAATGGAAGAGGAAACTCAAGCTTTAAGGTGACATGAAGATAGACAAGCATGTAAAGGGTCCTTTGGGAATTTACCTGTGTCCAGTCGACCGTCTTGAGGTATTGGCCGGTCTTCATTCGATCGACCCCACGGCGCAATAATGTTAATGTCCGAATGGCATAATAGGTATCTTCAATATCAGGATACAGCTCGGGGACAAGGCTGAATCCCCCCTCCTCTTTTTCGCGATCCTTGAGATATCGGATCACCCGTGCAACCTGAAGCTGTCTGGCAAATGGCCTTTCCATAAAAAAAACTTCTACCCAACACTTAGTAGAAGTGGCCTGGTCCTCTCCCCAGGGAATCACATTGAATGACAAGCTTCATCCCCCATGATCATTTCACAGGAAATGATTTTCTACCCTTCGGAGACCTCGCCGGTTTCGAACAACAATTCATCGCGCTCGTAGTCGTCGAATAAGTAGGCCGGCCTGATGGACTCCCACCCTTCACGAAGATCGGGCGGGGAGAGTTCTGCGATCTTTTGAGACAACTCCTCTCCGATGATTGCCTTGGTCAAGGAGATGACCGCCCGGGCTGTTGCATCCGCCTGTTTCAAATCTCTCAGATTCGCCATCTTCATGACTGCTTCGAGAAATTCTTTCCGCGTTTCCATTCCCTCACCCCCTTTCTCACCAAAAAAAAACTTCTACCGGATGGGTAGAAGTTATTGGCCCTATGAGCCTATCCCGATATCATCAGGGCGTTTATGGCTAACTTCACAGCCTTAAAAATATTATCTTAAAAACATCCTGAGATGTCAAGAAGTTTTAAAGTTGACGATGAAGTCGATATTAACGGTCTCAAAATAGAAAAGATATCGATTTATAAAATCCCTCCGGACCTCCCTTTGCCCGCCGCGCAAGCGCTGGCGCAGCGGGCAAAAAGGAGGAATTACCCCTCTTTGGTAACTGACCGTGT
>JAGVBT010000015.1 GCA_020059605.1 Deltaproteobacteria bacterium | reverse complement strand
CACTTTAAATTTTTACAAATTGCATAATTTACCCTTGTATGTTGAGTGAAAACTAATTAAATTCAAATTCAAGCTGATAGTTTTCACGCCGGATTCAGGTTAATAATCCCAATTCTTGGGAGTTTGTTGACCTTCCAACTCTAACAGGAAATCCAGAGGCGGCAGGATTTTACGGTGTTATCACAACCCCCGGGCTTCGATACATTTACTTTCCAAGTAATACCACAAATATAGTCGCCCGATATGATCGATTTAAAGCATTTGGAAGTTCCAGTGCATGGGAACTGGTGGATATAAGAACGGTTGCCCCACCAGGTTCAGGCTTCACTGGCGGGTATGCAGGAGGCGCATATGGGGGAGGGAAAGCCTACTTTGCTCCAGACTTTAATCCAACCACTCATGACACTCATGGGGTAGTAGCCATACATGATCAAAGTCAACCTTTGAATCAAGGATGGTCATTTGTAAATCTCACCGATTACAATTCAAACTTACATGGGTTTCATGGAGCAGTCTTTACTCCAGGAGCGGTGTACTTCCTGCCGGATAGATGGTACAGGAACAACACTGTCACTTATCAAGGCTGGTTCTCAAGATATATTCCTTAAACTTCTCAACCTGATTTGGATTTACATAGGGCCTTTGGGATTCCCCCTATGGCCCTATGTCCATTTCTTTGCATCTTATTCCAATGGCATTATGGAAATGATTTTAAATCCTTGTATTTCACTAATCCAATCTATATGAATGTCATACCGTTTTGTGACCCCATCGGCTGTCACTCTGTTAAATCTCAGAAGTCTGCTACTCGGCGACATATTTTGGACAAAGTCTCCATGAAACTTGAGCACAAAGAACGAGGCTGTCAAATCTTTGGGTTGCCCTTCCTGATTGTAGATCCTAACTTTCATCTCATGGGCTCCTGCATAGAGCTGTGAAAAATCGTAAATCATGGCGAATCCGGAATAATCGGAGTTTATGTAGCCTGGATAAATTTCCTTTATGTCAAGTCTCAGACCGCCATAGGGGATATTCCCAACAAACTGGTCATCGATAAAGAGTTCTATTTTCGAAATCCCTTGAGGATGCAAGGCCCATCCGTAAATCGTTGCGATACCGCTCTGTTGGTAAAGATATGGGGAAGGGTTTTCAAGGAAGGCTATTATGTTCGATCCAATATTTACCTGTACGGATAAGGAATTCGACCAGGACGATTCAATAAGAGTTTCAGGATCCCTCGACTTTGCTTGAATAGAATAGGTCCCGGGGGTTTCCCAAAAATGTTGAACATCGCAAATCTTGCGAAATGGTCCACCCGGGAGACCATAACATTTCTGTGGAACAAACCACCCTGTATTTGTATTGTCTCCCCAGTCCACATAGATTTCAGGAAAAGCAACCAAAGGATATTGTTTAAGTGGAATAAGAGCTACCCCAATGCGATACGGAGGGCCTGTCTCTCCTATTGTTTCTCCATATATTATTGGAGGATGAAGCGGAGCACTCCAAGCCAATGCTGCATAGCACATGAGGCAACTACTTAGGATTATTGAAGCAATGGTTATTGTTTTTCGAGTAAGCATTTGTTGTACCCTCCTTTCTGATGATTTGTTGCTCCTCTATGGTCCTTAAACGCCACTTACAAGATATTTTGGCCATTGGTCCCTAACCTAATTAAAAAGTAGGTGAAGGGACAAGCCAAATTGGAGGTTTTCTTATTTCAATTTTTATAATAAAACCACCATATTCACTATAGTGAATTTAAAACAAATATACTTCATATGCTTATTTTGTCAAGTGGTATTAATGAGAGCTCCCCCCTCAAGAATTGACAAGAATTTCAAAACTGTGATATATTTTATTGTATGGCCCCTATATATTGTATCCTCGCATTGACCATACTGTTCGCTTGTTCAGCCGGATGCGGCGGGGACGGGGGGAGTTCGGGACCGGACTCCGGAAGGAATTTTACAACCATGCGCGAAAGGATGGTCGAAACACAGATTAAAGGTCGTGGAGTAAAGGATCAACGGGTGCTCTCCGCAATGCTCAGGGTGGAACGTCATCGCTTCGTCCCGCAACAATATCAATCCCAGGCCTATGCGGATCAACCTCTGCCCATCGGAGAGGGGCAGACCATCTCCCAACCCTACATCGTGGCCCTGATGACCGAGTTGCTCGAATTGAAAGGACACGAAAAGGTCCTCGAAATTGGAACAGGATCGGGCTACCAGGCCGCCGTCCTGGCCGAGTTGAGCGGAGAAGTCTATTCGATCGAGATCATCGAACCCCTGGCCACCTCGGCAAAAATACTGCTCCTGGAACTGGGATATCGTAACGTCCAGGTGCAAGCCGGCGATGGATACCTCGGGTGGCCTGAGCAGGCGCCCTTTGATGCGATTATCGTAACCTGTGCGCCCGACCATATCCCGGAACCTCTCATCGAACAGCTCAAGGAAGGGGGGCGATTGGTTGTTCCTGTGGGCGCCCACTCTCAGGAATTAAAAAAGATCGTAAAAAGATCGGGAAAGATCGAGACGACGGATATCATCCCCGTCCTCTTCGTCCCCATGACCGGCGAAGGCGCCACCCAGAAAAAATAATGTTTATAACGCAGGGATTGTATTTCGTTCTTCCTGGAATAAATAATTGACACTTTTTGGCAAAGGATGTAGATTCCATTCTAAAATTAAGGACTGGCTGCTTTCACCAAAAATTGTCAGGTTCTAATTTGAATGTGTCCAGTCCGGATCTCGATAAAATCATCACTATTGGGAGTCTAAGGGACGTAGAATTATCTCTATAGCAGAATGGCTGTTTATAATACCAAGATAAATGTAGATAGCTCTTGTTGGCAACTTCTCGCTTCGACAGGAGAAGAAACGAAGAAAATCCAGCGAGAAATTGATAGAGTTTTTTCTGGCTACTCATTTTACCCTGAAGTTGACTGGAAGAATTTCGGCTATTTCCCGCCCGATGGATATCAAGTGTTAGGAGCTTGGCGTCATCCAGATGCATTGATGTTTGGTTTTCTCTTAGATAACCCTTTTATGCAGAAGTTTAGTTCTGATTTGCAGTTTCTGATCTACATTGTCGGAGAGGAACGGGAAATTGCGTCTATTGAGAAAAAAATCTTGAATTTGAAAAAGGGGTTAATGAAAGATGCATTTAGAACGGCCCAAACTCTCGGTGCGGCAGCTCGCCTTGATCAGATGACAACAAATCGATCAACGGCATTTTTTACGGCAATTTTGGCTTTCGTGACTGTGCTTATTAATGCCTTTTCACTCTATTTACGAACATTACCAGCCCCCGAGCTAAGTTCTCAGTTCTTGAAGGATCTTTATATTTGGCTTCTTTCCTTGGTGTATTTTGTCTCTCTTGGGCTGTTGATATTGGTCTCCATCATATGTGGTCTCTTTTTATTAAAATACGCTTTTGTTTTACTCAGACGGCTATGAAATTCGACGAACACAAAGAAGAACGAAGAATAATCGTTATCAAGCCATCAAGAACTTACAATATCCTAAAAAGGGGCTTGGATTTTGTATTGTCCTTCCTTGGTTTAATATTGTACGCCCCCGTATGTTTAATTATCTCTATTGCTATCAAAATCGATAGCCCTGGCCCTATAATTTATCGTCAAACTCGAATCGGAATAAATGGGAGACCCTTTTCTTTTTATAAATTTCGCACAATGTATATTCACCCTGAGTATTCTTCTTATCGTGAATTCTTATCAAAGGGCATGGAAAAAGATAAGGAGAATGAGAGACTGATACATAGGATAAGGGGTGATACACGAGTCACACGGGTTGGACGTGTTCTCAGAAGATTAAGCTTGGATGAGCTTCCCCAATTTTTTAGCGTAATTTTGGGGGATATGAGTCTCGTAGGCCCCCGTCCCCCTCTTCCCTATGAGTGGGAAGTTTATAAGGATTGGCACCGTCAAAGGCTTATGGTTAAACCGGGGATCACTGGTCTTTGGCAAATCTCTGGAAGATCATATAGTGGGTTCGTCGAGATGGTGCTTACAGATCTCTCGTACATTGAAAGAAGGTCTTTATTATTAGATTTGAAAATTTTGCTGAAAACAGTACGTATCGCTCTCTTTCATTCGGAAATCAATAGTCCTTGATGTTGGCTAATCCTCACTCTTTGTAGGTGATATACGTAACATGGTTTTTTGGATCGGCGGGATTTCAAAAAAGGAGGAGTTCTTCCTGCTAATGTTGTTTTACATTTTTGCTCTACCATACAACCTTTCAAGTAATAATCAATTCTAACCATTATTCTCAGCTAATCCTGTTGACATTCCCATCCAAACTCATTAGAGTAAACGATAGAGTCAGTTTGATTATCGAGAAGTGCCCATATTTCTCAGAGTCGGATTGGGAGAGACTTAAATGATAAGAAAAGAGAATAAAATGGAGAAGAAGGTTAAAGCGGAATGGCATCCCACAGACAAGAGCCATATCCGAACCGACGATGATTGGAAACGTATTATGGCAGAGCCTTATGTCATAGAAGCAGAGAAGGAAGAGAAGAAAGAGAAGAAAAAGGTTTAAAAGGGCAAGGCAGGCAATCAGGTTTCGAGAAGGAAAAACCGAAAGATTGCCGGCCGTAAATAGAGAGTGCTTCCTGCTATCGGTATCTTTAATTTTCATCAAACTATTTAATGTTTCAGTTGGTAATCATTAAAAATAAAGGGACGTATTGATGCCACAGAGTGGTCAGGCCTTTAACATCATTTGACGCCTGTATACACAATCATACTATCCAGGGAATCATTTCTTTCAGCCAACCGACGAGTGGAAAATGAAAAATCTAAAAGATTTCTTGATTTTTTTAACAGCATTGACAAGCTAACCTTCGGAAGGGGCAACTATTCTTTTTCATGACCATGAGAGGAGGATAATGGGGTCGGAATATCTCTGGCTGCATGCCGATCTGTCCCATTCTGCCACAGGCTGTTTCTTTATTCCCCTGTTTTGATTTTACGAATTATCTATAAGAAATTCTAACTGATTAAACTTTTTGATGAATGTATTTCCTTTCGTTTCGGCATTCTTCTTGCTGTTCCTTAATTTATATTTCAAGGATAAAGTCCTGGTAAAGATAGAAAAAAACCTTACAACCTAAACTTTGACCTTTCTCAGATTGCCACAGGTCATGATAGAATCTCTTATGAAAGAGTACCTGAAAATGCCTATATAAAGCCCCCAAAGAGGGGGAATGCAATTCTTTGGGGGCTTTATTAGATATATATACTGCGTCCATTATTCTGTTAGGTTTTCAATTGTTGTATGGGAATATGCAATTGTCTAATTAAATAAGGATTTCAACATAATTTAGGGAGGTATCAATGAAACCAGAAACTGAAGGGAAGGTTAAGTTTGGAGTCGGGGGCCTTATTTGTGGGGCACTTATCGCAATAATCATAGGCTTTGCGTGGGGTGGTTGGACCACCAAGGGCACTACCCAAAAGATAGCCGACGAGGCGGTTTTGGCGAGTCAGGCAGCGATCTGCGTCGCCCTATTCATGAAGCAACCAAACCATGAAGAGAAGCTTAAAGAATTTGAGGCAATAGATTCCTGGAGGAGATATGAATTTATTGAAAAAGGGGGCTGGGATAGAATGCCCGGGCAAGAAAAGGCTGACCCCTCTGTAGCCCGAGCGTGCGCTGAAGGGCTTGAAGTTCTTATCAAAAAATGAGGTAATTGAGATCGCTGTTGAAGATGATGCATGATTTATATCACTTGCGTCACCTTATGGGCATTATGGCCTTGCTTCTGCCTATGAAATAACAGAAGAGCAAACGGCCAACATGTGCATGCAAACGGAGCGGGAATACTGCGCCGTTATGGTCTGCAGTGTCCCTCCGCCGGGAATGCTGATATTATACTGACTTTCAATCGAAAATCCTCACTCTTTAGTGCCGAGTAATCCCTACACTTTGTTGGTGAAATGGTTAAGATGGGGGGGAGATCAATAGACGGGATTTTATAAATAAAGAATTTCCTTGCGTGTTACTTTTCCAGAAATCTTTCGCAGATTGCCACACATCGCACAAGAACAGACGGTATTCTTTTTTGCAAGATAGCCCGGTCTCTTGACATACCAATGCCCTTGTTCCACTCTCTTATGTCTTTTAACAATAATTCGATTTCGATGGCGGCATGGTTTTCGAATTTAAAACCGTTCCCAACATGAACCTTAACGATGCCACCGATCAGGATTGTGGCTTTCCTTTTTCCTCTCTCTTTTTCCTCCAATCCTCCAGTCTCTTTTTGATCTCCTTTTCAAATCCCTGGTCGGAAGGGTGATAGTAGGTTTTTCCTTTCAGGTTTTCCGGAAGATATTCCTCTTCGATGAAATGATCCGGAAAATCATGAGGGTATTGATAGCCTTTTCCATAGTCCAGTTCCTTCATTAAAGAAGTCACCGGATTTCGAATGTGGAGGGGAACGGGCATGTTCTCAAGCTCACGTATATTTTTCTGCACATGTTGATAAGCGAGATAGGTTGAATTCGACTTCGGGGCAATGGCAAGGTAGACAGCAGCCTGGGCAAGCGCCAACGCTCCCTCCGGAAGACCGATAAAGTGGAAGGCCTGCATGGCCGAAACAGCAATCTGAAGCGCTTGGGGATCAGCATTCCCCACATCTTCCGAAGCGAACCGGATCATCCGCCTGGCAATGTAAAGGGGGTCCTCCCCTGCCTCCAGCATTCTCCCAAGCCAGTAGAGGGCCGCATCGGGATCGCTTCCCCTCAGGCTTTTGTGAAGAGCAGAGATGAGGTTATAATGCTCCTCACCCGATTTGTCATAGATAAAACTCTTCTTTTGAAGCACCTCCTCCAGGTCCTTCTCCCTGATCTGCCGGACACCCTTTGGGTCGGGTGAAGCGGTCAGGACGACCATCTCAAGGGTATTTAATGCCGCCCTCGCATCTCCATTGGCAATCCGGCAGATCCCTTTCATGACATCCGGTTCGACCAAGGCCGAATATTTTCCCAGTCCCCTCTCCGGGTCGGTCAGCGCCCGGTTCAATATCCCTTCAATCTCTGCTTCGGTTAAAGCGTGGAGGGTAACGACTTTTGCGCGGGAGAGAAGCGGAGAGATCACTTCGAAGGACGGATTTTCCGTGGTGGCGCCGATCAGAATGATCGTTCCCTTCTCAACATGGGGCAAGAAGGCATCCTGCTGGGCCTTGTTGAACCGGTGGATCTCATCGACGAAGAGGATCGTCCTTCTCTTCCGGTAATTCCACTCCTCACGGGCTTCCTGGACGACCTCTTTGATCTCTTTTACGCCGGAGAGTACGGCGCTGAAGGCAATAAATCGGGCGCGGGTCAGGGACGCAATGAGCATGGCCAGGGTCGTCTTCCCCGACCCCGGCGGCCCCCACAAAATCATCGAAGGAATATGGTCCGTTTCAATGGCCTGTCGGAGAACCTTCCCGGGCCCCAGGAGGTGATCCTGGCCGACGAACTCTTCGAACGTCTTCGGCCTCAACCGGTCGGCCAGCGGAGATTCCTTCTGAAATGACTCCTCCTCTTTCTTTTCAAAAAGGTCCGTCTGCTTCTTCAAATTCCCATCTCCCTACCTCCCCATCTCCTCATCTTCCCGTCTCCTTTTCAATCTCCCGAATCGCTTCAAGCATCTGGTCGTGGATCAGCCCGTTGGAAACAAGAGTCTCCCCGGCATCGAGGCTCATGGGCCGGCCTTTGAAATCGGTGGCCTTGCCTCCGGCTTCCATGATCATAAGGGTTCCTGCAGCCAGGTCCCACGGATGGAGTTTCAATTCCCAGAAGCCATCAAACCGGCCTGCGGCAACATAACAGAGATCGATCGCCGCTGAACCCGGCCTTCGAATGGCAAAACTCTTCACGATAAACTGGCGGAAATAACGGAGATAGAGATCGGAATGCTCGCGGACGTCATAAGGAAACCCCGTAGAAAGAAAACTTCGGCCCAGGTTCTTTTCGCTGGAAACGAAGAGCCGCTTCCCGTTCAGATAAGCCCCCCTTCCCTTTTCAGAAAGGAAGAGTTCATCGTGAACGGGGTCATAAACCACGCCCAGCTTCATCTCCCCTTCCGCTTCCAGGCCGATCGACACGCAAAAACAGGGATATCCGTGAAGATAGTTGGTCGTCCCATCCAGGGGATCGATGATCCATCTCCAGGGAGATCCTTTATTTTTAAAGGCGCTCTCCTCGGTCAGAAGGTCGTGGCCCGGAAAGGCATCCAAGATAACCCGTGCGATGGCTTGATCGCACAACGTGTCCACTTCCGTCACTGGATTGATCTCTCCCTTATATTCAACCTGGAGGGAACGGCCGAAGCGGAGTTTCTGGATTCGGCCTGCTTCTTTCGCTGCGGCGATGGCCACGTTACGGAAACGATCGTCTTCTTTCATATCCAAACCAATATGGGTTGACAACCTTTTCATCCAGACTATATGATACCCTCAAAAGCAAGTCAATTGCCCCTCTATTCCTTTTTACGATGGGGGAAGGGTGAAGCGGAGGAAGAGATGGGATTCGTATCCGATGGCCACTGCTTTGTGTGCGGCGAAAAGAATCCGAAGGGGTTAAAAATCAAGTTCCAGGTGAACCGGGAGAAACAGGCCATTCATACCGTCTTCACCGTTGATCCCGCCTATCAGGGCTGGGATGGCGTGGTCCATGGAGGGATCCTCTCGACCCTCCTGGATGAGGCCATGGCCAATCTCGTGTATGAATTGGGGTTCAATGCCATCGTGGCGTCCCTGGAAGTGCGATTCAAGAGGCCGGCCCCGGTTCTTCAACCGCTGACCATTGATGGACAAATCACGGAGGTGCATAAGAAATTGGTGAAGGCAAAGGCATCCATCGCAAGGGAGGATGGAACGGTATTGGCAACGGGAATGGCCAGCTTTGTCAGGCAAGGCCCGCAAGTAACTTATTCCGATTGAAGAAGTCTCAAAACATTCAAACCCAAGATCTTCCGACGATCCTCTATGGAAAGGCCCGATTCCTCTATCTCCTGAAAATATCTCTGGGGGCGGACCAACGGAAAGTCCGATCCGAAGAGAATCCTGTCGGCGCCCACGATCTCTCCGACAATCCGGTAAATCTTCTTTGAATAGAGGAAAGGGGAGGCGGCCGTGTCATAGTAGACATGTCTCATGGCGGCCGCAACCTCGGGCATCAACTCATAGAAAGGAAGCCCGCCTCCCCAGTGGCCCAGCAGGATGGGAAGGGATGGAAAGGCGAGGGCGAACCGGTAGAAAATCTCAAGGGGCGTCGTTCCCTTGCCGGGATAAGCGTGGCCCAGAAGCTCATTGGTATGAAGAAGGAGGGGAATCCTCCCCTGTTCCATCACCCTGAAAACGGGCCCCATTGATTCGATATCGCGGGGGGTCATCTCCCGGTGGTAGAAGGCAACCTCTCCCACTCCTCTCACTCCATTCTTGATTCCCCGGTCCAGTTCCAGCGCGGACCATTCGGGGTCTGAAAAGAGAAGAAGGATGAAAACGATCAATCGGCCGGGATAGCGGGAGGCGGATTCGATCAGGTATTGATTATGAAAAGAACAGAGTCCCGGCTCGGTCCAGGGAAAACCGCAGATCACGGATTGATCGATCCCGGACTCGTCCATCGATGCAATCAACTCCTCCGCGCCGACGATCCTGGCCTTTGGATTTTGATAAAGGGAGGAAAACCCACTGTCCCTCATGCAGAAGGACTCCCTTTTCTCTCTCACCTCGTCGGGGAAGATGTGGGTGTGGCAGTCGATGATCATGGCAAAAGCCGGGAGGCGGCCCCCTATTGAAAAAGGCTCACATCCCCTTTCCCTTTTCGGATGACTTTAGGAACATCATCGGCAAGATCGATAATACTGGAATGCTCGGCAACGATCACTCCGCCGTCGATGACGAGATCGATCTGTTTGCCGAAGCGTTCTTCGATTTCGGCAGGATCGTTGTAGAGGCCTTCGTCGGGCCTATAGACGCTGGTGCTGATGATCGGATGTCCCAGCTCCCGGACAAGGCTGAGACAGATCTTATTGTCCGGGATGCGAATGCCGACGCTGTTCTGCTTGGTCATGGCGATCTTTGGAACCAGTTTCGTCGCTTTCAACACAAAGGTATAAGGGCCGGGAAGCAGCCTTTTCATCATCTTGTAGGCATAATTCGAAACATAGGCATAGCGGCTGATGTCCTTCAGGTCGGAACAGATGAAACTGAGCGGTTTCTTCCCGTCCATCTTCTTCAACCGGTAAACCTTCCGGATCGCCTCCTGGTTAAAGAGATCGCAACCCACTCCGTAGATCGTGTCGGTTGGGTAGCCGATCACCCCTCCCTGTTTCAAAATTTCAACCACTCTCCGGATCAGCCTCAACTGTGGATTTTTTGGATTGATGGCAAGAATCATAACCTTAACTCTCCCTCTCCAGCTCAATGATGCGCACCCCGTTGATGAACCGCTGGTTGAAATAATGGGTGTCTAAATTGTCCACCCGGACCTCTTTGCCTCGATAGGAGGCGTGGACGAATTCGTTGTTGCCGATATAGATTCCCACATGGACATTATTCGCCTGGCGTGTCTCAAAAAAGATGAGGTCTCCCTCCTCCAATTCTTCCCTGGCGACTCTTTTCCCGATCCGGAGCTGCTCCCGCGCGGTTCTGGGAAGCTGGACATTAAAAATATCAAAAATCTTTTTCACAAACGCGGAACAATCCAGTCCCTTCAGCGTGTAACCGCCCAGCCGGTAGGGAACTCCCAAAAAGGTCTTGACCACCCTCACAAAGAGACTTCTTTCCTCCGGATCTTTCCACTTCCCCAGGGGCTCCGGGATTGCCTGTGCTTCCCTTTGAACCTGCCCCTCTTCTCCGCCCTCCTCGGGGTCACCGATCTCCTCGGCCTCTTCTACTCTCGCCCCCTTCTGCTTGGGAAGGAGAAGCCGTTGGCCGGTCTTCAGGGCATTCGTCTGAAGGTGGTTCATCCTCTTGATCGCCTCGACCGGAAGGCCTGTCCTCTTCGAAAGGGTGTACAGGTTGTCGCCCTGTTTCACGAGGTAGGGCTCCGTCTCGGAGGAAACCCCCTGGGTTGTCTTCCCCACGGATCCTTTTTTCCGATCCGGGATCAGCAGAACCTGTTTTGGCTTGATCCGGTTCTCCTCGAGTCGGTTGGCCTCTTTTAGGGCCTCTACGGAAATTCCATGAGATCTGGAAATCGTATAGAGAGAATCACCGGGTTGAACGGTATATCGCTCCTTTGCCGGTCCGTCCTGAGGGCAAACCAAAACCAATAGAACGATCAGCGCCACACCTAAAAAGCTCCACCGTCCCATCATGAACCCCCTCCCTTCCTATTTTCGGATTTCTCTCCCCTGTTAAAAACCCCGGGAAATCTTGAAAAGGATCAGATTGGATGAGCAGATAAGTATAACTTATACAAGGATTGCGACAATAAGTCAACCGGGTGAATGACCGGTCTGTCCTTACTCAGGGGACAGGCGGATTCGGATGAGGACCTGGTCTTCCCTCACCCCGACTGGGGAAGATGGCATTCCTTCTTTCTCTTCAACTGATCTCATGTTTGCCCGCGGGGGGACACTTAATGCATCCTTTTTTTCCGCCCGGGCTGTCACGCCCTGGCCTTCGAAAGAAGACCCGATCTTTATGAATCCTTTTTCGAATTCGGCATAGGAGGAGGCAGGGAGGGAGGTCAGGAGAACATTCTCTTCTTCCACCGTCAATTCTCCTCCCAACCCCTTTACCAGATCCTGGAGCCCCGAAATGGCTTTTTCCCGGTTCGTCATCTTCAAAGTCATTTCAATGGCTGACTTTTTCGCAAGAGAAATCATTTCCTGTCCCATCCTCTCGCCCTCTCTCTTATGCTCACCCGGAGGAGGGGTTTCCGCTTTTGGCCTCTCTGCCGGCCGGGGAGATTCAACGACAATCTGTTTCTCTTGGACAGGAGGGGGGGAATCAGAAAAAACAGGCCCGGGTTTTTCAATCTCCCTTTTGGGAAGCGTTTCAAAAGGAGGCGTCCGGGTAAGATAGAGGGTTATGAAAAGAATCGCCACCATGGCCGTCGCCTGGATGGGGATCTTCATCCAACGCAGGAACGGAGCCCTTTCCCGTTTTGGTTCTCCCTTCCGTTCGTCAAGTTTCTTTCGTATTTCTGAAAGGAAACCGTCCGGAACCTCCTCCTCTCCGGCCGAGTGAAGCCACCCCATCACCTGCCTGAACTCATTCCATTCTTTCTCGCAGGCAGGGCAGGAGACAAGGTGCTCCTTCACCCTCTTCTCTTCGGGGGGCTTCAGCCCCCCTTCCAGCAACAAGGAAAATTGATCGCGAATCTTCCCGCAATCCATTGGACCGGTTCCTTTGATCAATGCATCGATTTCTTGAGAATCTCTTTGAGGTCCATCCTGGCCCTGTGAAGCCTTGACTTGATCGTTCCTTCCGCGAGAGAGAACACCCTCCCGATCTCCTCGTAGGAATATCCCTGGAGATCCCTTAACACGATGATCTCTCTCTGGCCTTCCTTCAGTTGGAGCAGCCCTCTCTGAATCAGCTCCCGGATCATCTTCTTCTCGAACAGGGTTTCCGGGGTGCCGGAAAGATCATAGACCGGCCGTTCCCTCTCTCCATCCTCCGTCCTGATGGGGTCATCCAGCGAATCGGTTTTGAAGTAGCGCCTTCGATTCAGATGCTTCCAACGATTCCGGCAATGATTCAAGGCAATCTGCGTCAGCCAGGATTCGAATTTTGCCTCCTCCCGCAGATCGTGAATCGACTCGAAGACCGAGAGAAAAACCTCCTGGGACAGATCCTTTGCCTCCTCCCTGTTCCCGATCATCCGAAAGGCAATATTAAAGACCTTCTTTTGGTAAGCGAGGACGATCGCCTCAAATGCATTTTGGTCTCCGGACTTGCAGCCCTCGATCACCTCTTTTCCGATCTTTGGAGGATGCTCCATCAAAAATCCGTAGTTCCCCTCTTATAAAGACAACAAAAAAAAGTATAAAGTTCCAGAAAAATTAATTAGAAAATAATACT
>JAGVBT010000012.1 GCA_020059605.1 Deltaproteobacteria bacterium | reverse complement strand
GAAGGTTGATTTTAAAGATTGGCACTGTCCTTAAAAACATTATCTAATACTACGTCTATGCTGATTGGGACTTGCTTTTCAACATAGAAGGGTGACAAAACAGTAATTACGACACAGTCTCTCTGGGGAGAGGGCGGGGGTGAGGCGCTAAAAGGTTAGAACGAAATTCTCACATTAGGGAATATCAAGCATGGTAATAATGAGCGATTCTGACTGACACCCAGGTTCACATAAACTTCACGGCGGATACGGCTTGATGAAGGAGTATGCCGTCGAGCGCCATTACCGAAACCAGAAATTGTTAGACATCGGCGAAGGGACTTCTGAGGTCCAGCGAATTGTAATTGCGAGACACATTGGCGTCCCAGGAAGAGCCTTATAAATTCAGAAGTAATGTTTTTTTTCTTTAAGGGGCGAATCGCCCCTTAAATCATTTGGGCCTATCTGGTTAAGCCATCCTCATCTCTACTCCTATGAAAAACAGAAAATCCATGGGTTGCCTGACTCCCTCCAAATGGCAGGTCGCTTCTTGCGCCAGAACCTCCTGTAAGAACAACATCTTAGACTTAAGTCTAACTTCACTTGGAATTCTAAACCAAAGATAGGTAACCCCTCTAACCTTATTAGATTGCTTGTGAAGATCAATCTGCGTATCCTGTTTCGGCAACGAAATGGAATGGGTGGAATTCAAAGGCACTGGTAAGCTGGCTGCCTTTACGAGCATCATGGTCGCTCCGCCATACATGGTTAAAGAGGGCTTCAATCGTAATAACCCTTACGTTGTTGGAGTTGTCGAATTGGAGGAAGGAGTAAAAACCGTGGCTCGGATCATCGGTATGGATGCAAGGAAACCTGAATTGATCCACGTTGGGACACCTCTCAAGGCAGAATTCCTTGGAAAAGGGGAAGGAACGGAAACACAAACGCTCTTAGCTTTCAAACCTTAACCACCCAAATTCGCCAGTTTCCGCTTTTTTTCGGGCTTCCTTAGGTATGATGAAATCGTAAAAAGTCGTCATTCCCGTAAAAACGGGAATCCAGAGAATTCTAACTACTTAACACTGGATTCCTGCTTGCGCAGGAATGACTGATGATGGGGTTTTCAGACTTTTTACAAGACCATCAGATATAGTCTTTCAGTAATCTTTTAAGTTAGGCACTCCTATTTTTCTGTCGTAAACCCCGTTAGAAATTCCAGCGGGGCATTATTTCTAACGGGGTAAAGGTAGGTAAAAAGGATGAACCGGTTTCGTGGGCAAGTCATGAATGAACTCTTTGAAAAAATATCATAAAATTTCTTGAGAGTTATAAAAACTTTTGTTATAGTCTTTCCATTATGGAAACAGGTTTAGCCAAACGAATCTTGGAGGGGGATATTCGAGCGGCTTCGAGGCTGATGAGGGATATCGATGACCGAATCCCCTCTTCCATGGATTCCTTAAAGGAACTTTATCCCAATACAGGAAAAGCCTACATCATTGGGATTACAGGTCCTCCGGGCTCAGGCAAATCCACCATCGTCGATAAGATGGTGGATATCTTCCGTAAGGAAGGAAAGAGCGTCGGAATCGTGGCGGTCGATCCCACCAGCCCCTTTACCGGAGGAGCCATCCTGGGCGACCGGATCCGGATGCAGCGCCATGCCACAGACGAAGGCGTCTTCATCCGTTCTCTCGCAACGCGTGGCAACCTCGGAGGACTTTCCCGCTCCACCCAGGATATCGTCAATGTGATGGACGCAATGGGCAAGGACATTATTATCGTCGAAACCGTTGGCGTGGGACAGGACGAGGTGGAGATCGTCAATACCGCGCATACCTCGATCGTCGTTCTCGTCCCCGGTATGGGAGACGACATTCAGGCGATCAAGGCGGGAATTATCGAGATCGGAGATCTGTTTATCGTCAACAAATGTGAGCGGGAGGGGGCGGAGAAGGTGGAACGGGATCTCCGGATGGTCCTCGAAATGGGCCGGAAAAGAGAAGACGGCTGGGAGCCTCCCATCTTTAAAACCGAAGCCATCCTGGGAAAAGGAATTTTTGAACTGGTCTATGGCATTTACCGTCACAAACAGGTATTGGAGCAAGGCCAGGCTTTGGAAACAAAGTTAAGGGAAAGAGCAAAGGCGACTTTTCTCGAAGTCCTTGAAACGGAAGTCATGTCCCACTTCATCCAGAAAATGGAGAAGGAGGGACGATGGGAGACGTTCATTAATGACATCATGAAACGCCGGACCGATCCTTATTCCCTGGCGCAAAAGATCATGGCAGAAGAATTAAGAGATGATTAAATTCGAAATTCGAATATCGAAATCCGAAACAAATCCAAAATTCAAATGTTCAAAATCCCAAAACATTTTTTCCTCAGCTTTGAGATTTTAATTTCGGACATTTGAATTTGTTTCGAAATTCGAATTTCGTGCTTCGGATTTATGCTTAAAGAAGGGGGAACCCATCCATGAGATCGATCGAAGCCATACGGAAAGAACTGGAGAAGAGGAGAGCGGAGGCCTCACTCGGGGGTGGTCAGGAAAGAATCGACAAACAGCATAAAGACGGAAAACTGACCGCCCGTGAACGAATCAACCTTCTCTTTGATCCGGGAACATTTGTGGAACTTGACCGGTTTGTCACCCATCGCTGCCATGATTTCGGAATGGAAAGCAAGAAGTTCTGGGGAGATGGGGTCGTCACAGGGTACGGGAAAGTGAACGGGCGACTGGTCTATGTCTTCTCTCAGGACTTCACCGTATTCGGCGGCGCCCTGGGAATGGCTTTCGCAGAGAAGATCTGCAAGGTGATGGATTTCGCCATGAAGACCGGGGCGCCGGTCATCGGGCTCAATGACTCCGGAGGGGCAAGAATTCAAGAGGGGGTTGAAAGCCTGGCAGGTTATGCCTACATTTTTTTGAGGAATGTCCTTGCCTCCGGGGTTATCCCGCAAATCTCCGTCATCATGGGACCCTGCGCAGGCGGGGCCGTTTATTCTCCAGCCATGACCGACTTCATCTTGATGACCCAGAAAACGAGCTACCTCCACATCACCGGTCCGGATGTCATCCGGGCGGCCCTCGGTAAGACGGAGACCCCGGACGGAAAACCCATCACCTCCGAACTGCTGGGCGGATCGAAAGTCCACATGGAAAAGAGTGGCGTAGCCCACTTCGCAGGAGAGAATGATCAGGAAACCATTCGCCTCATCAAAGAACTCCTCGCCTTCTTCCCCCAAAACAACCGGGAGAAACCGCCCGTCATCCCCTGCTCGGACGACCCCAACCGGATGGACGAATCTTTAAAAACAGTCATTCCGGAGGATTCCAAAAAAGCCTACGACATGAAGAAGATCATCCTTGGAGTGGCGGATCATGGATATTTCCTTGAAGTCCAGAAGGATTGGGCGAAAAATATCGTTGTCGGCTTCGCCCGCTTCAATGGAATGCCCGCGGGCATTATTGCCAACCAGCCGAACTGGCTGGCAGGCTCCCTTGACCCGGACTCTTCAGTAAAGGCGGGCCGGTTTGTCCGCTCTGCGACTGTTTCAATATCCCCCTGATCACCTTTGTCGATGTCCCGGGATTTCTCCCCGGAATCGATATGGAGGCAAGGGGGATCATACGGCACGGGGCAAAACTCCTCTATGCCTTCTGCGAAGCCACGGTCCCTAAAATTACGATCATCACCCGCAAGGGCTATGGCGGAGCCTACGATGTGATGTCGAGTAAACATATTCGAGGAGATATCAACTACTGTTATCCCACGGCCGAAATTGCCGTCATGGGCGCAGAGGGCGCGGTCAACATCATCTTCCGAAACGAAATCAAAGAGGCGAAAGATCTCAAGGAGACCCGCCAACAACTGGTCGCTGAATACCAGGAGAAATTCGCCAGCCCTTATAAGGCGGCAGAGTTGGGGTATGTGGATGAGATCATCGAGCCCGAGGAAACCCGCCCCAAAATCATACAGGCTCTGGATATTTTAAAAACCAAAGTCGATACCAACCCCTGGCGAAAACACGGAAACATACCCCTATAAACAAAGGATTCAAGTGGCCCAGGGTTCAAGGGGTCAAGTGAAATCGTTCCCAAAAAGGACACTTGAACCCATGAATCCTCGAATCCTTGAACCCTCTTATTGAACGGAGTGCATCATGGCTAAAAACATTCGCGAAGAGATGGAGCGCTGGGAAAAAACGACCCTGAATAAAGTCATCTCGAAATCTCCTGAAAGGGAACCTTCTTTTAAAACCACCTCGCATATTGAACTGAAACGTCTCTATACCCCCCTGGATCTCGCTGAATCGGATTACTGCGGTGAGCTGGGATTTCCCGGAGAGTTCCCATTCACGCGGGGAGTTCAGCCCACCATGTATCGGGGACGTTTCTGGACCATGCGTCAGTATGCTGGATTCGCCACACCCGAGGAGACGAACAAACGATACAAATATCTCCTGGAGCACGGCCAAACCGGTTTGAGCGTTGCTTTCGACCTTCCCACGCAGATTGGTTATGATTCGGATCACCCTCTATCCGATGGCGAGGTCGGAAAAGTGGGGGTAGCCATTGACTCCCTGAAAGATGTGGAAATTCTTTTCGACGGCATTCCTCTTGACAAGGTCTCCACCTCCATGACGATCAATGCCACAGCCGCCATCCTCCTGGCGATGTATATTGCCATGGCTGAAAAACAAGGGGTGAAATCCGAGGTCCTCCAGGGAACGATCCAGAACGACATTTTGAAGGAATATGCGGCGAGGGGAACCTATATTTATCCGCCTCTTGAATCGATGCGAATCGTCACTGATATCTTTGCCTTTTGCAAGGATCGCGTCCCCCGGTGGAACACCATCAGCATCAGCGGTTACCACATGCGTGAAGCAGGTTGCACCGCAGTCCAGGAAGTTGCCTTCACTCTTGCGGATGGCATTGCCTATGTCGAGGCGGCCATTCGGGCGGGACTGGATGTCGACTCCTTTGCTTCGAGGCTTGCTTTCTTTTTCTGCTGTCATAACACCTTCATCGAAGAGGTTGCCAAATTCAGGGCAGCCAGAAGACTGTGGGCAAAAATCATGAAGGAAAGGTTTAAAGCGAAAAGGGACGAGTCGTGCATGTTGCGGTTCCATACCCAGACCGCCGGCTGTTCGCTCACCGCCCAGCAACCCGACAACAATGTCGTGAGGGTTGCCTTTCAGGCCCTGGCGGCCGTATTGGGCGGGACGCAATCTCTCCACACCAACTCCAGGGACGAAGCCTATGCCCTGCCTACGGAAGATTCCGTCAGGCTCGCATTGAGAACCCAGCAGCTCATTGCCTATGAGAGCGGGGTCGCCGATATGATCGATCCTCTTGGGGGCTCGTATGCCGTCGAGGCTCTGACCGATGACATCGAAAAAAAATCGATGGAATATATCGGAAAGATCGAAGCCATGGGTGGGGCCATCAAGGCCATCGAATCCGGTTATATCCAGGGGGAGATCGGGGAAAGCGCCTATCAATATCAGAAGGAAATTGAAACCAAGAAGAGGATCATCGTCGGATTGAATCAATTTCAATTCCAGGAGCAACCTCTGAAAGATATCCTTCGTATCAAACCCGAGGTAGAACAATACCAGAAGGAAAAACTGGCAAGGGTTAAGAAAGAAAGAGATAATACGAAAGTGAAGGATACCCTGGCTGTTCTAAAAAAAGCCGCCCAGGGGACGGACAACGTGGTTCCACCCATTTTAGAGGCGGCGAAGGTTTATGCCACCCTGGGAGAAATTTCAGACACCCTAAGGGAAGTGTTTGGGGAATATCGGGAAAGATAATCCAAATGCGGATTGCGCCTGCCTGCCGGCAGGCAGGGATTGCAGATTGCGGAATGTAACTCAGCCCTTTAGGGCTGATTCATCAGGGCTAAAGCCCTGAATTACACTCCGAAATCCGAATTCCGCAATCCGAAATCGTCAGGGAGGAGAGACATGTCTCGCAAGATTCGAGTGTTGATCGCAAAACCAGGGCTGGATGGTCACGATAGGGGCGCGAAGGTCATTGCCCGTGCCTTGAGGGATGCCGGGATGGAAGTCATCTATACGGGTATCCGGCAGACCCCTGATCAGATCGCCAATGCCGCGATTCAGGAGAGTGTCAATATCGTGGGTCTCTCAAGTCTGTCCGGCGCCCATAATGGCCTCTTTCCAAAAGTGGTCCATATCCTTAAAGAGAAGAAAGCGGATGATATTCTTGTTTTTGGAGGGGGAATCATTCCGGTCGATGATATCCCGGAGCTAAAAAAAGCAGGCATCCGGGAGATCTTTCAACCCGGCGCCTCCACCGAAGACATCATTAAATATATAAAAGAGAATATCCAATTGGAATAAATCCCCCCCCACTCCCCTCTCCCCTGGAGACTGTGTCGTAATTGGGTGAGGGGGAAAAGGAGTTAGCGATGATAAAGAAAATCAATCACATTGCCATTGCCGTAAACAACCTTGAAGAGGCTGCCAAATTTTACCAGGAGGTGATGGGCCTCACCCTATCAGGCGTTGAAGTGGTTTCAGCCCAGAAAACCAAAGTGGGATTTTTTAAGATCGGTGAATCGAATATCGAACTGGTCCAGCCTGCCGAGCCGGATTCCCCGCTGGTGAAATTCCTGGAGACCAAAGGTCAGGGAATCCATCACATCTGTTTCGAGGTGGAGGACGTGGAGGCGGAGATAAAGTCTTACCTTGAAAAAGGGGCCACCCTGATCGACCAGAAGCCCCGGCCAGGCGCCCACAATACAAAAGTCGCCTTCGTCCACCCCAAATCCTCAAGCGGTGTCCTGATTGAACTCTGCGAGTTTGAAAAAACCCATTGAATTCATTAATAAATTTAAACTAATAGGTTAAATATTATAATATTTATAAAATATTCCTTGACAAAGGGACGCCCTTCTTATATACCTATACCAACTTAGTCCAACTCGATATCAGAAGACACGGCCATATAACCCAAATCAAAGAACCCGATGCCGGAAATTAATCCGCACTAAAGACAGCGGCTATGCAAATCATTTCCAAAAAGGAGGAGGTATAAACATGGCGATTTTAGAAGAACCGATTAAAGGCGTGAAGGAAGTGAAAAATTTCATCAACGGAGAATGGGTGGATTCGAAGGGAAAGATTGTGGATGTGGTCAATCCCGCCACGGGAAAGGTGATGGGAAAATGCCCCATCTCGACCAAAGAGGAGATCCATGCTGCCGTGGAGGCAGCGAAAGAGGCCTTTCCGGACTGGAGAAGGACCACCCCTCTTGCCAGGTCAAGATGCCTCTTCAGATTGAAAGAGTTGCTCGAAGAAAATTTTGAAGAGGTCAGCAGAATCCAGACCATGGAGCATGGGAAGTGTATCGATGAATCCAGGGGGGAAACAAGACGGGGAATCGAAAACGTTGAAGTCGCCTGCGGCATTCCCACGCTGATGCAAGGTTATTATTCGGAAGATATCGCGAGCGGTATCGATGAGTGGGTGATTCCCACTCCCATGGGGGTTTTCGGAATCATCGGTCCATTCAATTTTCCCTTTATGATTCCTCTCTGGTCGGCTCCCTACGCGGTGGCGACCGGGAACACCATTGTCATCAAGCCCTCAAGCGAGGTGCCTTTTAGCCAGATGAAGCTTGTCGAATTGGCCGAGGAAGCCGGTTTTCCTCCGGGAGTCTGGAATGTCGTCAATGGCGGGAGAACCGTAGTGGATGGCATGCTGGAGCATAAAGATATCGTGGGCATCACCTTTGTGGGCTCCACCCCCACAGGAAAAGATGTGATCTATAAAAGATGCGGTGAGACGGGAAAGAGAGTGATCGCCCAGTGCGGTGCAAAGAACTTCATCGTGATCATGCCGGACTGCAATGTTCCAGCTACCATTGCCGCCATGATGACTTCCTTCTTCGGTAATGCGGGTCAACGATGCTTGTCGGGTGCCAATCTTCTTGTCGTTGGAGATGACGATAAGTTCTACAAGAATTTTCTGGATCAGGTCTGCGACATGACCTCTAAAATTAAGGTGGGTTATGGGCTTGACGAAGCGATTCAGATGGGACCAGTGCGCGACAAGGATAAAAAGGCGAATATTCTACGATATATCGAAAGCGGCATTAAAGAAGGGGCTAAACTCATCCTGGATGGAAGAAAACTAAAGATTGTGGGTGACTACCCTGACACATGCTTCTTGAATCCAACGATTTTTGAAAACGTGTCACCCAATATGAAGATAGGGAGTGAGGAGATCTTTGGTCCGGTCATGAGTGTGATGCGTGCCAAGAATTTGGACCAAGCAATCGAAATTTGTAACGCGAATCCTTTTGGTAATGGGGATGCTATCTTTACTCAAAGTGGTCGAGATGCCCGATATTTTCAATACAATGTGGAAAGTGGCAATGTCGGCATCAATATCGGAGTTGTGGCTCCTGTGGCCTTCTTCCCGTTCAGCGGGATGAAAGATTCTTTTTACGGCGTCTTACACACCCAGGGCAAGGAGGCAGTTCGGTTCTTCACAGAAAGCAAAGTGGTTATCCAAAGATGGTTTTAGTATAGAGGAGGTAAATGCCAATGGAAATTAATACATGTTCGGGGGCAATCAGCCTGTCAAGAGAACTGGAGAATGAATCTGCCAAGTTCTATCAGGAGTTATCAAAGAGGTTCGAAAAGGATCAGGAACTCTTTCTTGCTTTTGCAAAAGAGAATGAAAAATATATTAAACAGATTGAGCGGGCTTACTATGGCGTGATCACCGATGCCCTTGAGGGTTGTTTCGCCTTTGATCTCAATCCAGAGGATTATCAATTTAAAAATGCGCTGCCAAAAGATATCAGCTACCCCGATGCCGTCGCCGAGGCATTAAATATGGAAGAGACCATGTTGAGATTCTGCCAGACGGCAGCCGAACAATCAAAGCATCTGATGGCAGATGTTCCGAGATCTTTTACAATGGTGGCTAAAAAAAGAAGCGAACGCTTAAGCAAGTTGAAGTCTCTTCTTGAGAGGTAAACCCCGTTAGAAATTTCACCTCTTGCGACTCGAGACCGGGTTGGACATAATTTCTCAGGAAGCAAAAATGACCTCTCACTTCCCCATGAGACTGTGTCACAATTAGCCATTCGCCCTTCGAAAAGCTCGGGGTGAACGGTTAATTTATTGATATTGAAAGTGCTCCTGTCCGTTCGTGGTGAGCCCGTCGAACCATGAACGAACTTATGACACAGTCTCCATGCGGAGGGGAAGCACAGGGAATTTTAAAGGAGTCTGGACATGGGAATTCAGATCGATCTAAAAAAATGCGTTTCATGTATGGCTTGTGAAATGGCTTGCGGATATCATCGGGATGAGGGTTTTGCCTTGCTTTCGTCCTGTATTATGGTGACCCGGGGAAGGGAGAAGAAGGATTATTCCGCCGTGGTCCTGAAGGAGGAAGAAAACCTGGTCATCGCCCGGCCCGAAGGAGTGGAGGTAAGAAAGCTCGGTTCAACAGGGAAGTCCGACCAGGACAAAGGCAGAGAGGACGCCTCCGCCAAGCCCCTGTTGTTAAGAGAACCCTGCGACCTGTGTAGTGACCGGAAGGACGGGCCTCTATGCCTTCAATTCTGTCCCGTGAATGCAATCTCTTTAGGATAGAGGGGAGGAGGATATGGAATATCTGACGTCGAATAAGGTAGCGATCGTCGATCTGGGGACCTCCAAGATCGTCCATGAAAAACTGGATGAAGCTCTTGTGAGAGAAAAGATCGGGGGCGCTGGAGTGACCTGTGAACTCTATGAAAAATATAAGGAGGAAGATCCCATCATCCTTGGAACGGGGTTATTCACCGGAACCCTCGTTCCCGCATCGGCCCTAAGCATGATCACTGCCAAGAATCCTTCGACCGGAAAGGTATGTCATGCTCCATTGACCCTCTATGCGGGGATGGAGATGAAATATTCTGGTTTTGATTACATCGTCATTAAAGGAAAAGCTCCCAAACCCATGTATCTTTGGGTTCATGATGGGATTGCCGATATCCATGATGCCAAAGAGATCTGGGGTAAAAATGTCTGGGACGCAACCGATTCGATAAGAGATTCGATGGGGGATGCCTTGATTCAGGTATTAGGAATAGGAAAGGCAGGGGAATCGGGTTCCGATTTTGGTCAGGTCTGCATCAACTATTGGGCAAGTGGCGATCGATGGGGGTTTGGCAAACTCTTCGGCCGGAAGAAACTGAAATCGGTTGCTTTAAGAGGAATGAGTCTTCTGGAAATCGCCGATCCCGAGGGATTTGTCCAGGCATGCAAGGAACTGCTTCTGGCCGTCAAGAATGGACCGTTTGCAGGAAAGCAAGGGATTGCGGAGCTCTCCGCTGAGATGGGAGAGGACATACGAAAATGGCTGGAGCCGATCATCCACAGGCATCTGTCCTGTTTCAACACCCCCTTCCCTACCAACACGTTTGTCTTTCTTGATGAGGATCCAAAACATCTGAAGGAGAGCGAGAAGAATGAGCCTGGTTTTTTGATCACGGATGTTTATGGCCTATTGGGTTTTAACAAAATGGGTTTGTCGGCCCAAGACTCCTCTGCGTTGCTGAGGGAATGTGCAAGAGCGGGGATTGACGCGGTCGCCGTTGCCGAGTTGAACCAAAAGGCCGGTATGACGCAATTGGAAGAAATCAAGCGGTCCTTCGGCGATGTGAAGGGTCCCCTGGAACATTTATCAAAAGAACCTTTTAGTCCCTGGGCGCCCCCAGCGCCGATGTTTGCCGATTTTGCTCTCTCCCCGGACGGCAGTCAAACTGCCGATTGGTGGAAAAGAAGGCAAGCCATGGCTTACATTTTTGGCATCCATCCGATCTTTGCCCTGATGTCCCCTGAATTAACCGAGGAAAAACTATTGGAGCTTGCAACGATGGGGACGGGATTAGAGTTCACTCCAGAAACCCTCGAACAGGTGGTGGGAGATATTTTAAAATGAAGGAATTCCCTTCATCCCCGAATCCACCTTTATCTCCTCCTAAGATAGGAATCTTTGTGGGGGCAGGCGCTTCTCATTCCTGGCTCTGGTTCGTTGACCTCCTGGATCAGTGGGGGTTGAACGATGTCCGTTTTATCAATGAAAAAGAGATCCTCATCGGCGCTCTGGAGGGCGTGGATTCCTTAATGATGTCCGGGGGAGACACCTTTGCGATGGCACGCAGTCTTGGCGCCGAGGGGTCGAGGAGGTTGAAACATTTCATCGAAGAGGGAGGGCTGTATATCGGCACCTGTGCCGGAGCTTATCTTCCGCTGAGGTCCTCCATGGCATTCCTGAATCAATTCAATTGGATTAATGTAAAAATCTCCAATATTTCACGAAGGCTTTCAGAATCCGAACGTGGGCTCTTCCAGGAACACGCCTGCACCCCCTACGGTTGTGAGTTTGTTTATCATGTGGCGAGGGAGGACGTTCTTCTGGAGATGGAGGGAGGGCATCAAGCCAATGGCAGCAAAAAGGTGATCGCCCCTCTTTATGGGGGCCCATCGATGTTGCCCTCGGAGGATATGCAGGCCATTGCCACCTACCGGGGTTTTACGGAAAAGACAAAATTCCTTGTCCGGGAAGACCTGGCGGAGAAGACCCTACATGGAAACATTGCCGCGTCACGAAAACGGATGGGAAAGGGTTATCTCTATATCTTCGGGCCTCACTTTGAACATCCCAACTATCCCGAGGCCAACGGCATCCTTGCCCGGATCATTCTCAGGGAGGGAAAGAACAGGGCAACGCGTTCTTTTCGACCGGAACCACCTTCCTCAAAGACCGGGCAGTCTTTTTTTGAAGAATGGAGAAGAGAACTGAGCCATTCACGGATGGTGGCCTTCGGACTGGAAATGCTGCCTATTCGGTGGATGATCGGCAATAAATGGTATGAGCCGGAAAAAATTCGAGTGTTTTTAGAGGCTCTATGGAGGCGATTGAACTATTTGGAATCAGGAGAAGGAGTGGACGTTACCCCTGAAGATCAAAAGGGGATGATAAACCGTCTCAAGGAAACGACCGGTCTCCTGAGGACGATGAAAAAAGAGCATGATCGGGCTCAAAGCACAAATGGATTGGCCGAAGATCTTTTTTTACTTTTAAAGAAGGTCGCCTCTGATTTCTTAACGATTTATTTTAGAGCCAAGAGGACGGAAACGGTCAGGGCGCAAGCCTGAACTTTGGAACATCTCTCCGAGGAGCATTCTCATGTTTCGAAACGCCGTGTGGGTCGTATTCACCGCGATGCTCATCCTGACGCCGCTCGGATTATCTGTTGACGCAACCGTCGACTATATGAAAGAATTTAAGAAGGAACCCCGAGTCTTATGTATTCACTGTCATATGGATCATGCCTACCCCGGCAAAAGCTTCTATGAAGCGGAAAGTGTGTACAAATGGGTTTTCATGTGGGGAGCCTTCGGAGTCTCCATGGTGATTTTTTCTTACGGCATGGCGACGAAGGTATGGATCTGGAGGAAAGGGAAAAAAAATTGGCCGACAAAGAAGAAGAACATCTTTCGGTTTCTGTTTGCAGATGCCCTGTTGCAAAGAGGCATTCTCCGGTTGAATCTTCTTCGGTGGGCAAATTACATGATGCTTTCGATGGGGTTTACCGCTTTGTTGATACTGATGTTATTTGTTTATGGAATCGCCATCCTCTTCGATGTAAGGACCTTTGGGATCCCATCCCTTGGAGGAAGGGCTCTGGATTTCCTGATGGACTTCTTGGGATTGAGCATTCTTGCGGGCGTCGTCCTTTCCGCGTTGAGGAGATATGTGTTCAAGCTCCCTCAACTGAAGACGGAGATCAAGGATCATGTCGCCTTGCTCTTCATCTTTTTGATTGTGGTCACCGGTTTCTTGTTGGAGGCCTTCAGGATCGCGGTGCTTCCTTTTTCCATGAAGCACAGCGCTTCTTTCGTTGGATTTACTCTGGCCCTGTTATTTCGCGAATTGCCCCTGAATTGGACCACCTTTCATTTTTACATGTGGAATTTTCACTTTCTCCTCGCATTTGCTTTCATCGCTTATGTCCCGTATAGCAAATTCGTCCATATTGTCACTTGCCCTGTAACCGCAACGGTTTCGAGAAGATAGGAAAGGGAGAAGCATCCATGGATGAAAAGAAGGCGATCGACAAAGAAAATCCAACCTCCTCGTTTTCTCGCAGAAAGCTCCTGAAGTTCATCACGGCCTTTCTTGGCCTCTTTGGATTGGGGGCAGTCTTTTCATCCACCATCGCCTTCCTGACCCCTCCCCGCAGCGCATTGAAGAAGGTGGGGGGTTGGCAGGTGGTGGGAAACCTCTCTGAGTTTAAGGAGGCCCTGAGCCTCTCGAAAGTCTATTTTGGCCTTCCCATCCTGTTGATGAAGGAAGAGCTCGGACTCCGCGTCTTCTCCGCGGTCTGTCCGCATCTCGGTTGTATTATCCAATGGGACGAGAAGAAGAAAACCTTCCTCTGTCCCTGTCATGATGCGATTTTCGATAAGAGTGGGAAAGTGGTCAAAGGACCCCTGAAAGACGCTCTTCTCCCCTTCGATCTCAAGGTGGAAGGGGAAATGATTTCAGTGAGACTTCCGGAAGAGAAGCTCCATGGATACCCTTCCTGGTTCCGGATTACAATGATCAGTGGAGTATAGACATGGCGAGTTGGACATCGAAACTATCCCGGTGGGCTGAAAAGAGATGGGATCTAAAGGAAGTCTTAACCCCCATTCTGGATACCGAGGTGACGGACTATAAACAGAAGGTCAGATTCTGCTGGGGAGGCATGACCTTTGCGCTCATCGTGATCGAACTGGCCACAGGGATCTTTCTCGCCTACTACTACCAGCCCAGCGTAAAAGGCGCATTCCAGAGCATTGTCTTCATTACGGATCAGGTTCACCTGGGTTGGTTGATCCGGGGGATCCACCATTATGCCAGCTATCTGATCATCGTCACCGTCGCGGTCCACACGTTGATCGTCTTCTTTCGCGGCGCTTACAAACCCCCCCGGGAGATGACCTGGGTCAGCGGAGTCTTTCTCCTCCTGCTATGTTTTGCCTTCTCCTTTACAGGATATTTATTGACCTGGGACCAGAGGGGGTACTGGGCGACCCGGATCGGAACGGGAATGGCCAGCGAGATTCCCTTGATCGGCGAATACCTCATGATTTTTCTTCAGGGGGGGTACGGAGTCAAACAGCCGACGATCATCCGTTTTTATGTTTCCCATGTGATCGTTCTCCCCATCTTGCTCATTGGTTTGCTCATCGCCCATTTTTTCATGATCCGGCGTCAGGGCGTCAAGGAGCCTTTTTAAGGAGCGGCGCATGGAGGAAAGGAAAAAAAGAAAACTCACCTTCTATCCGGACCAATTTTTCAAGGAGCTCATCCTCTTTGTATTCATCATCGGAGTGGTGGTCACCCTTGCGGTCGTGCTCCCCATCGGTTACGAAGAGATGGCGAACCCCCTGGTTACTCCCTCCACGATCAATCCGGAATGGTATTTTCTCTGGCTCTTTCAGGTGATGAAACTGGTCCCCCCGGCGATCGGGGTGCTGGTTCCCTTCCTCATCGCCGGAGCCTTAATCCTTTTACCCTTTGTGGACACAAAAGAGATCCGCAGTTTCCGGGATCATCGCCGGCTGATCTGGATTGGCGTGGTGGCCCTTCTTCTTCTTTTTATTTTGAGCTTCTGGGCCGTCTTAGGAGAGTAACTGCTATGAAAACGTTCCGCTACAATCCATCTCTTTGGATCGTTCTCTTCTTGGGCATCCTTCTTGCTCCCATGCTCTTTGCCGAAGGCAGTTCCGCCACGGAGAAGCCTGAAATGCCTCCCGGCGAAAAGCTTTACCGGGAACATTGCCTCCGGTGTCACGGGGAGTTGGGCATAGGGGGACAGGGAAATTTCGGCGCCAAGAACCCTGCAAGCCGAACGATCCCTTCTCTCAATACGGGTTCCATCAAACTCGCAATAACCACCGATACCTTCGGTGAGGCCTGGAACCGAAAGATCATCAAGGAATTGGTCCTGAAGGGGTCCAAAGTGGAGGGGACGGATTCGACCCTTTCCCAGCCCGCGTTCAAGGAGAAATTGTCGGAGGCCCAGGTCGATCGGGTCCTGGATTATGTGGCCACACTCCCGGATACCCGTCCCGTTCGTTATACGATCCTCCGCCTTCTCTTCCTCGGGGGTTTCTGGATCTTTTTAGGATTGGTGGTGTGGAGCATTCAAGCCAGGAAAAAGATTCTTGATTCAGTGGATTTGCCCAAGATCCCCATCCAGGACCTGGATCAACTCCGGTTGATGGAACTGGATGCGTGCACGAGTTGCGGAGAGTGTGTCACGTGGTGTCCGGTCTATCTTCAAGATGAGCGGGAGGCCATCACTCCCCGGAAAAAAATCGCTGATTTCAAAAAGATGGTCGAGGCCCAGCACGGTCCCAACGCTGTTTTCTTTGATTGCAATCCTGTGGACCCTGAGGCGCTGAAAGAGTTTACCAAGAGTCTTTATGAGTGCAGCACCTGCGGTCAATGCCACTTCGTCTGTCCATCGAGAATCGACACCGTTGAAATGTGGGAGGGCATCCGGCGCTGCATCGTTGATCTCGGTTTCGGCCCCCTGGAAAACCAGGCCCTTCTGGTCAAAAACACGAAGGCTTATGACAATCCCTGGGGTCAACCCAGGTCAAGCCGGGCTCACTGGGCGAGAGCGGGCAAAAAAGAGAAGACCCTGATCGCGCCCCCCAGGGAGATCAAGGAAGGAACAGAAATTCTTTACTTTGTGGGCTGCACCGCTTCGTTCGATGCAAATTTGAGGGAAATCGCCATCAATACGACGAACATCCTGAACACCCTCGAATTGGATTGGGGTTTTCTGGCAAACCAGGAGAAATGTTGCGGGAGTGTTCTCTTGAGGATGGGGGATAAGGAATTTGAAAGAATCGCCTCGGAGAATATCCGGCTCTTCCATCAATACGGGATCAAGACCCTGGTCACTTCCTGCGCAGGGTGCTTTAAAACCATCAAGCAGGACTACCCCAAGGTCGAAGCATTAAATTTCGAAGTCATCCCCTTTGCCACTCTGCTCTTGAGACTCATCGAAGCGGGGAAGATAACCTTTCGGAAAAAATTGAACATCAAGGTAACCTACCATGATCCATGCCATCTGGGAAGGGCAAGCGGTGAATATGATATCCCGAGAAAAGTTCTCACCGCCCTTTCGGAAGCAGGGGTTGAATTCATTGAAATGGAAAGAATCAGGGAAAACTCCAGGTGTTGTGGCGCTGGAGGGGGACTGAAGGCAGGGTTTCCGGAAATCCAGCAAAAGATGACAAGGGAGCGAGTAAGAGATGCCGAACTTACCGGTGCCACCGACCTGGTCAGCGCTTGCCCTTTCTGTTACCAGGGACTGCAGAAAGAAATCATGTCCATGGGTTCTCCCATCCGGATGAGAGATCTCGTTGAGCTGGTCGCCCTGGCAATGGGTCTGCCCTCCGCAAGAATGGTCAAAGACGAAGAGACAAAAGAGAATTGAGACCTGTTCTGCGAAAAAGATCTGGTTTTAAGACCATCCGATAAGGAGTCCATCCGATGAAAAAAATCGTTTTTCTGCTCCTATCCTTTTTTTTCTTGTTTACCGGAGACGCCCTTTCCCAGCCAGTTCGGATCGCCTATCTTCAGAGCGATATCCATCATCTCCCTCTCTGGGTGGCAATGGAGAAAGGGCTCTTTGAAAAAGAGGGGGTTCGTGTTGAGGTGGCCGGTATTTTCAAGGCGGGCCCGGAGATGATGAGCGCTTTTACCGCCGGATCCCTTGACATGGGTTTTGTTGGAAATGCCCCAACGATCACAGCCCTGGCCAACCGGACGGTTAGGGTGGCGATTTTGGCCCAGGTGAACACCGAGGGGTCGGCCATTGTGGTGAGAAAAGACGGAAAGCTCCATACCCTTCCGGACCTGGTTGGCAAAGGGGTGGCCATCCCGGGACATGCCACGGTTCAGGATTTTCTCCTGCGGAAGGCCTTCATCAAACACAATATTCAGGCGGATCAGGTCAAGACGATCGTCCTAAAACCTCCGGAGATGATAGGGGCATTGAGAACCGGTCAGATTGATGCCTTCATCGCCTGGGAGCCCCACCCTGCCAAAGCCCAAACCATAGGAGTCGGAAGAGTGTTGGCCCACTCCCGGGACATCTGGAAGGCCCATCCCTGTTGTGGCCTGGTAGCGGATAGTGGATTTCTCGAAACCCATCCTCAGAAGGTGAAGGCCGTCGTCCGCGGTCATGTGGCGGCGACCGATTTTATCCAACGTCACCGGGAGGAGGCCATCCAGATTGCCATCAAATACACGGGGATGGATGACGGGACCATCCGGTTAGCCATGGAGAACGTTCATTTTACCTACGTTCCAAGCGTGGGTGAAATCAGGGAATACATTGAATTTCTTACCAGACTCAAATATATCAGGGTGGAGGATACTCCAGATTTTCTTGACCGGCTGATAAGGACCGAGATCCTGAAAGAGGTTATCAAGAGATGAAAAAGGAGAGTTACCTCCTGCCGCTGTTACTGATTTTGATCTGGCAGGGGTTGTCATCTCTATACTGGATACCCGATTATAAGCTTCCTTCGCCGATTGCAATTCTTCTGGGGCTGAAAGATCTCCTGTGGATTGGAATGCCTCCCGGAAACCTTCTCCATAAACATGTGCTCTACAGCCTTTATCGCGTTGGATTAGGCTATGGGGTAGCAGCTTTGCTGGCCATCCCCCTGGGATTGTTGATGGGATGGTCCCCACGCATCCGGAGGATGATAAACCCTCTCATCGAACTTGTCAGACCCATTCCTCCCCTGGCCTGGATTCCCATTGCCATCGTATGGTTTGGGATAGGCATCCAATCAGCGGCCTTTATCATCTTTCTGGGCGCCTTCTTCCCGATTCTTTTGAATACGATCGCCGGGGTCCTCTCGATCAACCCCATTCTGGTTGAGGCCGCAAGAACCCTGCATGCCACAGAGAAGAAAATCTTTCTCAAGGTGCTGCTCCCCGGATCCATCCCATCGATTTTTGTAGGAATGCGGATTGGAATCGGCATTGGCTGGATGACGCTGGTGGCAGCTGAATTCACGGGGGTGAAGGAAGGGTACGGCGTGGGCTACATGATCATGACGGCCCGGGACATCCAGAGGCCGGATCAAATCTTAGCGGGCATGCTGGTCATCGGATTGATCGGCCTCTTGATCAATGCGGGCTTAAGGACATTTGAGTCAAGGGTCCTCCGGTGGAGGGGTTAAACGGGATAAAGGAGTGGTCCTTTGGGTTTAGAAATTCTTGGCCTCAGCAAGACCTTTTCAGGCGGGAGCCGGGGGGAGAGCGTCCACGTCCTGGATCAGCTCCAGCACCGGATTGACAATGGAAGATTTGTCTCCCTCATCGGGCCAAGCGGGTGCGGAAAGACGACGCTTCTCAGGATCATTGCCGGACTCGAAAAAGCCTCGGTCGGAAAAGTTCTTCTGGACGGGAAGGAGATGGTCCGGGGATCGGAAGATGTGGGGATGGTCTTTCAGGAATATGCGCTCTTTCCCTGGAGGACGACTCTCCAGAACATTGAGATGGGACTTGAGATCCGGGGAATGGATAAGGTCAGGAGGCGTTCAATCGCCATGGAATACATTAAGACCTTTGACTTAAACGGATTTGAACATCGCTATCCCCGGGAACTTTCGGGCGGGATGAAGCAGAGGGTGGCCATTGCAAGAACCCTGGTCATGAACCCCCGTGTCGTTTTAATGGACGAACCGTTCGGTTCCCTCGATAGCCAGACCCGCAATGCCATGCAGGAATTTCTCCTCAAGATCTGGTTGAAAAGAGGCGACACCATCATCTTTGTCACGCACAATGTCGAAGAAGCCGTTTTCCTGAGCGATGAGATTGTCGTCCTTTCCAGAAGGCCTGCCAGGATGCTTGAACGGATTGAGGTGGCGTTTCCAAGGCCCAGGGACCGCACCGGCGAAGTATGCAACCATATCAGAAGAGATATTTTAAAAATTTTAGAAGAGGAGATGAAAAGGGAGGAGGTTCGAGATGAGGATCATTGGAATCGCCTGCAGTCCCCGTAAAGGGAAATCCACCTTTTATGCATTGGAAACTTGTCTCCAGGCGGTAAAAGTGGCTGCCCCTGAAGTCGAAACGACTCTGATCGATCTTTCGGAAATGAAGATCAATGGGTGCATTGCCTGTGGGAAATGCTTAAAGGTTTTAGAATGCAGTCAAAAGGATGATTTCCTAAAGATGATTCCTATCCTTTCGGATCCAAAATTGGCGGGGTTGGTGGTAGCGACCCCTGTTTATTTCGGCTCCATGACCTCACAGTGCAAGGCTTTTCTTGACCGTTGCGTCATGTTCAGGAGAAATGGATTCCTTTTGCGCAATAAAGTGGGCGGTGTCATCGCAGTAGGCGGAGTTCGAAACGGGGGACAGGAACTCGCCATCCGGGCGGTGCAGGCGGCGATGTTAGTCCAGGATATGGTGGTCGTCAGCGAAGGCCAACCAACCTCACACTATGGGGCCGCCCTGTGGAGCGGCCATCCGGATGGAATAGAAAAGGACAGCTTGGGTTTGGAAACAGCGCGAAACCTTGGTAAGCGAGTGTCGGAAGTCGCCGCAAGAATGCACGGATCATGATTCCCCATCTGATTACAGAACTTCAGAGCTTTGGCCTGCGTTTTGAGAGACAGCTCTTAAACCGGAAAGGCGGGGCAGGCCCGGCCGAAGGCGGAACCCTGCTCATCGAGGGGATTCCTGTCTCTCTCCCGATGAGCAGCCGATATGTTCTGGAATCCCCTTACCTCTTAAAAGAAGAAGACGGGAGATATCACATTTTCAAGGATGGAAAATTGCTCCGTTCCGTGAAATTTGTCGAGCGGCCGGCGTTTTATAGTGATTCGACGGAGGATGGGATCTCCTATCCCCAAATTGCTCTTCTTCATGGGAAAGACTGTCTTGCCACGACGGTCGTCCAAACCTGTGCCCACTGGCATACGGACAAACAGTGCCTATTTTGTGGAATCAACCTGTCCTATGAAAGCGGACAAACCATCAGGATCAAAACCCCTGAACAGATCGCCGAAGTGGCGGCCAAAGCAAAAAAACTCGATTCGATTCAGCACATCGTTTTAACGACCGGAACCGTTCGACCCATCAACCGGGAGATCTCCCATCTGGCGCGTTGTGCGGCAGCCATTAAAAAAGCCGCCGGTTTGCCCATCCATGCCCAATTCACCCCTTCCCCCGATCCTGAGATGTACGTTGAGTTGAAAGACGCCGGAGTGGATACGGTGGGAATTCATATTGAAAGCTTTGATCTTGAAACCTTATCCCGGGTGGCCCCGGCGAAAGCCGCCATGGGTCTTAAAAAATATGAGGAAGCATGGAAGATCGCGGTGGAGGTGTTCGGTCCCAATCAGGTCAGCAGCTTCCTGATCGGAGGACTCGGAGAAAAGAAAGAATCGGTCATCCGGGGGAGCGAATTTTTAGCCGATCTCGGTGTCTATCCTTTCATCATTCCATTGAGACCCATCCCCGGTTCTCTCATGGAAGATGCCCTGCCCCCTGATCCGGAAACGATGAAGTTCCTCTATGAGACCGTTTCCTTGATATTGAAGAGCAAGGGGCTTTCCGCCCGTCGGTCGCATGCCGGCTGTGTCCGTTGCGGCGCCTGTTCGGCCCTTCATGCCTATGAGCAAGAAAGAGATCCCCTAATCTGTCATCCTGTCAGAACCGGTGCGGAACAGCAGAAGGCCTTCGAAATTCGAAGGGAGGTCTTTGTCCAGGAGCAAAATCTCTTTCCAGATTCGGACTGCGACGAGGATGATGCCAAGAGCATCCATTTGATAGCGGAACTGGATCATCAGGTCGTTGGAACGGTCCGGCTCTTTCCTGTCAAGGCAAATGGCCACTGGATCGGAGGAAGGTTAGCCGTGAGAAAAGGGTTCAGAAATACGGGCGCGGGCGAATTATTGGTTCGGGAAGCGATGCGCTGCGTTAAGAGCCAGAGCTGCACTAAATTTACGGCCCACATCCAGGTTGAAAATGTTCCCTTTTTTTCTCAACTTGGTTGGAAAACAATTGAGGCTGTGAAAGAATATTTTGGTAAGCCCCACCAGCTTATGGAAGCCAACCTGGACGACTAAGGGCAAAGCGCATAGCGCAAAGCGTTAGGCGTAAAGAATTTGACGCAAGCCTCTATGCCATTCGGAAGCGCACATTAAATTGAAGAGGCCTTTGTGAGTATCAACTTATCTCAGATTGTTGAAAGAGTTCGAAATTACGAAGGGTTATTGCGCAAACAACCCATTAAAGATGTTTTCGATAAACTGGTTTTACAAGGACAGCCGGGACCGCAGTTGCCCAATTTTGGGGACGACGCGGCCATCATTCCCTGGAAAGATGGCTTCTTGCTTCTTGCCGCTGATGGCATCATGACCAGGTTGCTGGTGAACGAACCCTATGCGGCCGGGAAAGCATCGGTGATGGTCACGGTCAACGATATTTATTCCATGGGTGGCAGACCCCTGGCCATGGTCAATGTCCTCGCCAGCGGAGAGGAAGAGCAGCGATCAAAAGTCGTGGAAGGAATCAGGAAGGGTTGTAACAAACTGGGGGTCCCCATGGTGGGGGGTCACTTACACCCGGATGCACCCGCCACTTCTCCTTCATTGGCTGTCGCTATTTTAGGTCATGCCAATAAGCTGCTCAGGGGTCATCTGGCAAACGTAGGAGACGATCTCATTCTTGCCATAGACCTCAAAGGCGATAAGGGGTGCCACTCCGTGGTGAGCTGGGATGCCAACTCCGGAAAGACAACGGAAGAGTTGCTGTATCGTCTGGAAGCCCTGCCCATCCTCGCTGAAAAAAAATGGGCTCAAGCCGCAAAGGATGTGAGCAATGCAGGAATTCTGGGAACGGTTTCGATTATGATGGAAAACTCCGGCAAGGGCGCTATCATCGACCTGCCTTCCATCCCGAAACCGCCTGACATTGAACTTTCGGACTGGCTCGTTTGCTTTCAGAGCTTCGGGTTTGTTCTCTCTGTTGCCCCGGATCGGTCCCAGCGGGTCATTGACCTCTTCCAGGGGAGGGAGATTAAGGCCTCCATGATTGGCAAGGTCATTGATGGACCCACCGTCACCATAAAAGATGGGCGAGAAAACAGGAAACTTTTTGATTTTCAAGAAGATAAGATCACTGGAATTGTTTACCAACCCTCAAAAAGTATATCCATTCAAGGGAATGCTGATATAACGCCATGATTATATTAATAATTAATTTATTATAATATTTATAACATTTTTTCTTGACATTTCTATTTAGTTCTGTGTAAGATAGCTCCACACTTCATCATTCAACACAAGCGAGATAGGCCTTTGTTTCAGACTGCCAACAAAACGCTAAAGATTTCCGACCAGATTATCGAGCAGATAAGAAATGCCATCCTGTCGGGCCAGTTTAAACCGGGGGATAAAGTGGCCTCTGAAAAGGAACTCATGTCGCAGTTTGGCGTCAGTAAAGCCACCCTGCGGGAATCTTTAAGGGTACTCGAAGGCATGGGGTTAGTGCAGATTCGAAAGGGAATCACCGGCGGCGTCTTTATTGCAGAAGTGGATATGAAGACGACGATCCACAGCATCATCAACTTTCTCCACTTCAAGACCATCTCCGTCAGAGATATTACCATGATCCGCTATTTGCTCGAGCCGCCTGTTGCCCAGATTGCAGCCTCGCGCATCCTGCCGGAGGACATTGTTAAGTTGGAGAGCATGATCACGGAAATTCCGGCCACCCCTCATACCATTGTTGCCAGAGAGATAGGATTCCATCGTTACCTGGCCAGGATGACCGAAAACCCCATCCTGATACTGGTGATGGATTTTATCGATAATATTCTGAATGATATTAAGTTTAACCTGAACCTCGGACCCGAATTCTATCATAAAGTGACCAAATCCCATCGGGCCATCCTCGAATGCTTAAAACAAAGAGACGGAGTGGGGGCGAGGAGAGAGATCATTGATGACCTGCTGATCGTGGGGAACCATATGGCCAGGCTCAATGGAACCCAACCCTTTGATCCAACGTTGCTTCTGAGTGACGACCATCCCCTCCGCCCTCAACAGACGCCCATCCCTTTAGATCAATCCCCCCATGACGTGTTCATGCCGAAAGATTTATCCGAAGTTCTTGGCCAGGAATTGACCGACAGGCTGAATCAACGAGGAGTCATTTTTCGAAGGATGGGAACCGGGGAACTTTTTTTTATGGCCTTGGGTAATCCGTCCGATCAACCATGACAATTTTTTTTAAGTTCAGGAGGAACCATTTATGGCGACAGAGGAGAGGACGAAAGAAATTTTGAAAGGGCTTCACGAAGCCGTCGCTCAATTTGAAGAGGAAGAGGCGGCAAAATGGTCGAAGATTGCCTTGGAGGAAGGGGTCGATCCCTTTATCGCCACCATGGAGGGGCTGGCTGAGGGGATGATGGAGGCCGGAGATAAATACAATAAAAAGGAATACTTTGTCCCCGAACTGCTCATGTGTGCGGACGCGCTCTATGCCGGCCTGGACCTTTTAAAACCAGCCATTGAAGCCTCGGGCCGAAAATCAGAGGTGAAAGGATCGATCGTCCTGGGCGTTGTGGAGGGCGATGTTCACGACATCGGGAAAAACCTGGTCAAGCTGATGTTTGAGGTGGCCGGCTGGACGGTTTACGACCTGGGAAAAGATGTCCCTCTCGACAAGTTTGTTGAAGAGCAGATCAGGACAGAGTCGAATGTCGTCGGGATCTCGGCGTTGATGACGACGAGCATGCTCAATATGCCCGAGGTGATTAAAAGGTTGCGGGCCAAGAACCCTAAAGTCCGGATCATGATCGGCGGCGCTCCGGTAAATCCGGAAGTGGCTGAAAAATACGGGGCGGACGGCTACGCCAAAGATGCCGGGACCGCTGTCGATGAAGCGATCAAACTTCTCAAGATGCTGAAGGAAGAGGAGCTTTCTAAAAAATAAATCCGAAATACGAAATTCGAAACAAGCACGAATGTTCAAAATCCAAATGTCCTAAAAAAAGTTTAGAATTTTGATATTGAACTTGGGTTTCGGATTTCGATATTCGGATTTCTAATTTAAATGTGAGAGATTAAATGGGGAATAAATGATGCAGGGAAAGAAAGAAAAAGCCGACCAGTGCATGGTTATTTTCCAACCCTCGGGTCGGAGGGGTTTTGTTGAGAAAGGAAAAACGCTTAAGGAAGCTTCGGTCGCGCTCGGAGTGGATATCGAGGGGATCTGCGGCGAGAAAGCCATCTGCGGAAAATGCAAGGTAAGAATTGACCAGGGGTTCTTTGAAAAATACGGCATCGAATCGAGCCGGGAACACCTCTCTTCCATGGGGCCCACCGAGAGAAAATTTTTCAGCTTGCAACAGGAACGCGGCGGTTATCGTTTGGCCTGCCAGGCAAAGGTGCTGGGGGATGTCATTGTCTTCGTCCCCGAAGAGAGCCGGATGGGAAAGCAGGTCGTCCGGAAGGCCGCTAAAGAAATACAGATCGAGTTGAAACCGGCGGTCAAAAAGTACTATGTGGAAATTCCGAAAGCCACATTAGAGGACACCCTTGGAGACTGGGAACGCCTCGAAATGGGGCTCGAAAAATCTCATGGGCTCAAAAATCTTACGATGGACTACCAGACGCTCATGAGTTTGCAAGAAGCGGTGCGTGAAGGGGATTGGAAGGTCACGGTTTCCGTATGGCATGACAAAGAGGTGATCAAAGTGGAACCGGGGCTCGTGAAAAAGGCTTACGGCCTGGCGGTCGATGTCGGGTCGACCACGGTGGCGGGCTATCTCTGTGACCTGACCGACGGCAAATTGGTCGCCACGGCCTCCATGATGAACCCCCAGGTGATTTACGGGGAGGATGTCATGTCCCGGATCAGTTACACCATGACCAACCCGGAAGGCCTCGAATACATGAACAAGGCCATCATTGATGGTCTCAATGGCATTGTGGAAGAAGCCTCCGCCATCGCAGGAATTAAACGCACAGACATCCTGGATATGACGATTGTCGGAAATACCTGCATGCACCATCTTTTCCTGAACATCGACCCCCGGAATATCGGACGGGCCCCCTTCCCTCCGGCGCTTCACCATTCCATGGACATTAAAGCACGCGACTGGGGACTCAAGATCGCTCCTGAAGCAGAAACCGTTGAGATCGGCGGCTATCCTCCGTGCCAGGTTGCCTGCCCGGCCGGCATCAGCGGTCAGGATTTTCTATACTTTATTGCGCAGGGCAAGTTTGACGAGGCTCTCGAAGAGGTCAGGAGAGCGATGCCCTTTGCAGGAGTCTGCGGCCGTGTATGCACCCATCCCTGTGAGCCCGAATGCGAAAGGAGCAGGGTGGATGCCCCCCTGTCCATCCGGGCTCTTCATCGCTTTGTGGCCGACCACGAGTTGAAAAAAGGCAGGCCAAAGACTACCCCGGTAGAGAAAACGAAGGAAAAGAAGGTGGCGATCATCGGCTCTGGACCGGCAGGCCTTGCCTGCTCCTATGAACTGGTGAGGCGGGGCTACCCGGTGACGGTCTTTGAATCGGCCCCAAAGGCAGGCGGGATGCTCCGTTACGGGATCCCGGATTATCGGCTGCCCAAAGAAGTGCTGGACGACGAGATCCGCTACATTGAAGAATTGGGCGTGGAGATTAAAACCGATCATCCGGTAAATAGCCTTCAGGGCATTTGGGGGCAGGGATACCAGGCCATCTTCCTCGCGACGGGGGCCTGGGTGAGTGAGACACTGGACCTCCCCCACGAGGATGCGAAGGGAGTTTCCCATGCCCTTGATCTCTTAAGAAAAGTCAATTCCGGAGAAAAGGTAGAAGCAGGAAACCGCGTGGTCGTCGTGGGTGGAGGGAATGCGGCCGTGGATGCCGCCCGCGTCATGAAACGTCTTGGCGCCGAAGAGGTCCTGGTTGTTTACCGCCGCTCCCGCGATGAAATGCCGGCCATCAAAACCGAAGTGGACGAAGCGATGAAAGAAGGGGTACATTTCAATTTTCTGGCGGCACCGGTTGAACTCCTGAACCTACAGGGTCGAATCGCCGGACTCCGGTGCATACGAATGGAACTGGGCGAGCCCGGAGAAGACGGCCGCAGAGCGCCCTTCCCTGTCAAGGGATCGGAATTTGAAATGGAAACGGATCACCTCATCGTTGCGATTGGGCAGAAAGTCAATGGGAAAGGGATCCTTGAAGAACTTGGATATTCCAATCCCGGAACCCTCACCGTGGACCCGGTGACTTTAAAAACAAGCATGGAAGGGGTTTTCGCCGGTGGAGATGTTGTCTTAGGCGCCTCGGATATGATTTCCGCAATCGGGGCCGGCCAGGAAGCGGCCACCTCCATTGAACTCTACCTGGAAAACATTGATTTAATCAAAGGAAGGCCCGCCAAGCTCAAGAAAGTGGAAGAGATTCCAATCGAAGGGGTGGACAAAGAACCAAGAAAAGAGTTGCCCCTTCTTGAGCCTGAGAAAAGGACCGGGTTTACCGAAGTGGATCCGGGCTTTGCAGCTCAACTGGAGACCGCGATTGAGGAATCGAAACGCTGTCTTAACTGCGGCATTTACGCCGAAAAAGGAGCTGCCGAAACCGGTGTGTCCCGGGATATCGGGATCAAGATCGCCCCGGGTGCTTACGTCCATGTCCTTCCTATTGAAGCCGGCTTCGTCGGCGCGGACAATGTGGGCGTCCTGATCGCGGAGACCCCTTACTTTCAGGATAGCATCGAACTGATTATCGATATCGGCACAAATGGCGAGCTGATCCTGGGAAATCGGCAGAAGCTCATCTCTTCCTCCTGCGCCACGGGCCCTGCCTTTGAGGGGGCGGAGATCCGATACGGGATGCGCGCCGCTCCAGGCGCCATTGAAAAGATCGTCATCGATCCTGAGACCAAAGACGTGCGTTACAAAGTGATTGACAGGGAGGGATGGAACACGGAGATGGAGGAAGTGGGAGCCAAGGGCATCTGCGGCTCAGGGATCATCGATGTGGTTCCGCAGTTATTCCTGGCAGGGATCATCGACCGGACCGGACGCTTCAAAAAAGATTTAAAGACCCCCCGTTCCCGTGAAAATAACGGCGAGCCCGAATTCGTCATCGCCTGGGCGAAAGAGACATCGATCGGCCAGGATATTGTCGTCTGCCAGAGCGATGTGAGGGCAATCCAGCTCGCCAAAGGCGCAATGTATGCCGGCTCGAAGATTATGATGCGCCACTTTGGCGTGGAGAAGGTGGATAAGGTCATTTTAGCGGGCGCCTTTGGAAGTTATATCGACAAAGTATCGGCCGCAGTGCTCGGACTTTTTCCGGATTGCGATCTTGAGAACATCTACTCGGTGGGCAATGCCGCCGGAGACGGGGCCCGCATGGCCCTTCTGAATGTCGAGAAGAGGAAAGAGGCTGACACATGGGCGCGGCGCGTCAACTATTTGGAACTGACGTTGGAACCGGGCTTTGACAAAATCTTTGCTGAGGCGATGTGGATTCCCCATATGAAGGACAAGTTTCCCCATCTGGCCCATCTCCTTCCGGAGAAGAAATGAATGGTAACTCCTCCTTACCCCCTCTTAATTTAAGAGGGGGTATATCCCTCCCCTTAAAATAAGGGGAGGTTTGGTGGGGTTAATGGACAAATTTGAAATGATCTTTTTTAAGGGGGCATAAGAATGTTCAGGTATCCATTGGACCAGAGGGTTTGTGACATCGGTGGCATCAAGGTCGGCGGTCCGTTAGGAGAGAACCCTCCCCTGCTCATCGGCAATATGTTTCAAAAAGGCGATTTGATTCTGGAGAGCAGGAAAGAGGGAAAATTTAACCGGGAAGTGGCCGAAGAGAAAATCCGGGAGCTGGAGCAGACGTCCAGGGAAACCGGTGTGCCCGCAATGATCGCCATGGTGGCCAACTCGGCGGAGGAGATGAAAACTTACATCGATTTCTTCACCGCTTTCACGGAGATGCCCTTTGCCATTGACATCTGGCAACAGAAAATCCGGCTGGAGGCGGCTCGCTACGTCGCAGGGCGGGGCCTCCAGAACCGCGTCCTCTATAACAGCATCACACCCTGGGACGAAGACATTCCTGCCCAGGTATCGGAATTGAAGGAGATGGGCATCAAACATGTGGTGATTCAGGTTTTCGACATGGAGGATAAGAGGCCCACCGGCAGGGTGAAATCGCTTAAGTCATTGCTGCCCCTGGTGGAAAAGGGCAATTTTGAGAGCATCCTCATTGACACGGCGGTGATGAACCTTCCAACCACAACGTTTTCCCTGCTCGCCAACCATCTGATTAAAAAAGAATTCGGCTTACCCGTGGGATTTGCCCCGTCGAATGGGACCTATATGTGGAGAAAGGCGGCAAGCGAGAAAGACAGGAATAAGTTCCCGGCCATCGATGCAGGGGTCCACGCCATCTCTGCCCTAATGAGCGATTTTCTCTTTTTCGGGCCATTGACAGGAATTAACAGAGTCTTCCCGGCCGTTGCTTCAGCTGCGAGCATGACGGCCGCTCTGGCCTATGTAGAAAGCTCCTTCTTGCCCGCGGGGAATCATCCTTTGAACCTTCTCTTCCCCGATGTCGTCAAGCAATTTAAACAAGAAAAAGGAGAATAAGAATATGGCAACAAGTCAAAACTCAAGGGAGCGAGTGCTCAAGCTCTTTCGCAGGGAACCTTTAGATTATATCCCTCTCTTCAGCGGTTATGGGAACATTACCGTTCACGGCCTGGAGAAATACGGCTGGAAATTTCCTGAGATTCACACCGATGCGCGAAAAATGGCGGATATGGCCGCCTCCACTTTCCGACTGTTCGGCTTCGAGTCCGCGGTGGTTCCCTTCGATATGGGAGTCGAAGCGGAAGCGCTGGGCAGCAAAGTGAATTATTACACTCACGCCACGGACATCCTTTATCCTACGATCAGCCAGCACCCTGCGGAAAAGGTGGAAGATTTGAATCTGCAAGTTCCCTCCGATCTGGCCCGGGCCGGAAGGATCCCTCTGGTCACGGAGGCCCTCCGGATTTTGAAACAGGAAGTGGGCGACCAGATCGCCATCGGTTCATGGGTTCTGGGTCCCTACACCTTGGCCGGACAGCTGCTCGACCTCTCACAGCTTGCCAAGGCCGCCTTTAAGAAGAAAGATTTGGTGGGGAAGTTGCTTGACCAGTTGGCCGGGGTGCTCATCCAACTGATCAAGATCTATCGGGAGGCCGGGGCCGATTATATTACCGTCCGCGAGATGGGCGCAGGTCCGGACATATTAAGTCCGCGCATGTTTGAATCCCTGATACGACCTCCCTTGAGGCGGGTATTCGACGGGATTGAATCGCCCAAGGTGCTTCATATCTGCGGGGATACGAATGCGATTATTGACCAGATGGCCCTCTGCGGGGCGGATGCCCTCAGTGTGGAAAAAAAGAATAACGTGACCGAAACCAGGAAGAAACTGGGCCCGGAGGCCTTGATCTTCGGAGAATTGGACGCTTACGGGGTCCTTTCCCAGGGGAAACCCGGTGATGTGGATCAGGCGGTTAAGGAAGCCGTGGAGAGAGGGGTCAACGCCATCTGGCCCGGCTGCGATATCTGGCCCATGGTGCCGAAGGAAAACATGGAAACATTGATGGCGGCGGCCAGGAAATACGGCAAACTCAATTAATTCCTAACGAAAAACCTTGACTTCCCGGACAGGGATATTTATCATGGCCATGATTTTGATAGGATGTCATTCTTGATTAACGAAGAGATTCCATCGATTCTCATCGGAGTCTCAAAGGAGGTGCTCCATTGACAGCTAAAAAGGAAGATAAAAAAGGTAAAGGGGGAAAGGTCGTAAAGGCATTGAGGACCGACAAGAAAGAAAGAATCCTGAAGGAATTAAAAACGATTGTCGGGGAAAAAAATGCCACAGCGGAAGAACATATTCTTTACGCCTATTCTTACGATATGTCTTTTGTCACACCCAAACTGCCTGATTATGTGGTCATGGCCCACACCGTCGAAGAGATACAAAAGTTGATGAAATTTTCTAATAAGGAAAAAATTCCAGTGGTGCCTTATACATCAGGGACCAATATCGGGGGACTCTGTATTCCTGAACGTGGCGGGATCATCCTGGATTTAAAGAAAATGAATAAAATTGTAAAGCTTGACCCCGAGGCCCTCTATGCCGTGATCGAACCCGGCGTCTCCCATGGTCAGCTTGCCAACGCCTTATATAAATACAATCTCCGGTTCGGTTGGCCTGTGGGTCCCCCTTCCTCTTCCGTCTCCTCCTGTGCGATCAGCCATGGAATTGGCCACATGAATGCAAGGTATGGATTGAACAGCCAGGAGATTACAAGCATGGAGGTGGTTCTTCCGACCGGTGAACTGGTCAGGGTGGGGTCCTGCGCCATCAATTCGGATGCCTGGCACAGTTGTTTGCCAATGCCGCAAATGGACGGGCTGTTTAAGGGATGGCTCGGCTCCACGGGTATTGTGACCAAGCTTGGAATCGCCATCCATCACATCCCTCCCCTTTTAAAGATCTTTACCGTTTCCTGCGACCATGTGGACGACATGTATTCCTACATGCTCAACCTGAGCAATTATGAAATCTGTGACGACCTCACAGCCGTCTCCTGGTGGTTATCCCAGGTTCCGATTCCCTACCCGTATAAACCCAAGCCGGAGGATGCCCCGGAATGGTTTAGCTATGCCACCACCTTTTCCTTCACGGAAAAAGAGAAAGAAGCTCGAACCGAGATCTGGGAAAAGGTCGTCAACGAGGAGAAAAACAAGGGAACGAGCATCCAGGTCACCCATTACCCGGAAGAAGCGTTAAAAGCCAGGACCCAGTTGCCCAGCCAGATCGTGGGCTCCACGAAGAATTACTGCAAGATGGGCGGAGCGGGCATCTCCTGGCCGGGCACCTTCACTCCTGCAAACCGGTGGGCCCCCATTTATAAGGAATGGAAGAAGATCATGATTGGTCGGAATCTTTCTCCTTCCATCCGGATGAGCATGTACCGGGGTGTCCATTATGGGATGCTCAGGGCGATGACCCCTTTTAATAAAAAGAACCCGAAAGAAACCGAGAATGCGAGACAAGCCATCGTTGAGTGCTTAAAGGTGGATTTGGACAATGGCGGCATGCCTTATAAGCCTCCTGTTGACTTCGCCGCGGAGATTAACAAACGGGCGCATCCTGGTTACCTCATGCTGATGAAGCGATTGAAGAAATTTTTAGATCCGAATGATATTATGAACCCCGGGAAGCTGGGTATCTGATTAAAAATAAAATCTTAAGCACGAAATGCTGTAACTCAACCCTTCAGGGTTGACTTGGTCAAGGCTGAAGCCTTGAGTTACACAATTTTGGATTTTGTGCTCCGGATTTACAAAATAGGAGGTTGTCATGAAATGGAACATTCCCAGTCTGGAAGAATTAGAAGATATCCTCTGGAGATGCACCGCCTGCGGAACCTGCAAAGAGGCCTACGACTATGGCCCTCCTCCTTTCAGCGCTCCGATCTGCCCTGCCGGAGAGGAGTTTGGGTTTGAAGGATTTTTATCCTCCAAAGGCAAAATCGCCTATGCCAGGGGAATCCTGAGCGGAGAGCTGCAATGGAATGATGCGCTGGTCGATGCCATTTATCGGTGCAATATATGCGGCGGATGCCAGAGTCAATGCCAACTCGATCACAAGCCATTTATTCCGGAGATCATCGAGGCAATGAGACGCAAGGCCGTAACCGACGGCGTGGGTCCCATGCCCAAGCAAAAAGTCATTGCCCAATCCTTGAGCAGCTATGACAATCCCTATCAGGGTCCACGCCGGGTGAGATTGGACTGGACCCGGCCCTTCAAGAAAGAAGGCAAACCCATCAAGAATATCCTCGAAGAGCCGGCCCCGATTTTATATTATGTCGGGTGCACAGGAGGCTACAACATTCCGGTCAGAACCGTTCCCCAGGCGACAGCATCCATCTTCCACAAACTGGGCCTTGATTTTGGCATCCTTGGAGAACAGGAAGTCTGTTGCGGATCGACCGCGATGAGACTGGGGGATGCGGAGGCTTTTCAGAGAATCGCCGAATCGAATCTGGAAATGTTCCGAAAGCTACATGAGGAAAAAGGGGTAAAGACCATTGTCACATCCTGCGCCGGCTGTTACAGGGCTTTCATGAAAGATTACCCCATGGCCGACGAGTATGGAAGGATGATGGAAGGAATTCGGGTCACCCACATCACCCAATTCTTACACGATCTCTTCCAGATGGGACAGTTGAAATTTTCTGAATCGTTGCCATGGAAAGTGACCTATCATGATCCGTGCCATGCGGGTCGCCATCTCACAAAGTACATCATCGACAAAGAAGGGACCCAGCTCTGGGCAGGCGCCTATGTCAACTTGGATGAAAAAGATTGCCTCTATGATATCCCGAGAGAACTTCTGAAGGCCATCCCCGGGATCGATCTGAGGGAAATGAGGAGGATCAGGTCCAATTCCTATTGCTGCGGCGGGGGCGGCGGCGTCATGACCGGGTATAACGATTGGGCCCAGAGAAATGCAGGCCTCCGAATCCAGGAGGGCATGGAAACCGGCGCAGACCACATGGTCTCCATCTGCCCCTTCTGCCATTATAACCTCAACCAGGGGGCTCAGGGAATCGGAAGTAAGATGAAACTCTTTGACCTCACGGAGCTGATCGATAAGGCGATCGCTTAAAGAAGGGAGATCATACTGTTGTCATTCCGGACTCGATCCGGAATCCAGTGTTTTCAATCTGGATTCCCGCTTTCTCGGGAATGACAGGACAAAGCTCATTAACACCACACTGATGATCGACGGGAGAAAGGGGGTGGAAATGTTTTTGGGAGGTGGGAGATGATAACCTTATAACATTTAACCAATCGGGAGGGGATTATGGAACTAAAAAGAACGAAATCAACAGAGAAAGGAATATTGAAAAAGGAGATCTCACGCCGTGATTTTATTAAAACCACCGCCATGGGAGCAGCGGGATTGGGGATTGGCTCATGGCTGACCGTTCCCTTTACCTATGGAGCAGAACCGCCCATTCGAATCGGAATGTTCAATGAGTATAGCGTGTTTGCAACCGAATACGGATACTGGATGGGAAAGGTCGCGAAGACGGCTGTTGCCAAGATGAATGCCGAGGGAGGAATCGCGGGACGTAAAATTGAACTTTTCGACTATGATACCAAGTGTGACCCGAAATGGGCTGCCAGCATGTTCCGGAAAATGGTCCTGGAGGATAAAGTCGACATGGTCATGGGGTCGATTCACTCCGGAGTCCAGAAGGCCTGTTTTCCTCTTGCCGAGGAGTATAAAGTCCCATTATTTAGCGGCGGCGCCATGACCTATGAGTTCACCGGAAAGGATGCCATCCCCTACTATATCCGGAACCATTCTCATGCAAGGTCTCAAGCTCTCGCCGGCTGGAAATGGGCCTTTGACAATCTGGGGAAAAAATGGACGTTTCTGAATGCCGATTATGCATGGGGGCATTCCCTGGCCCGGGAGTTTGGAACGCTCATCAAGGCGGCAGGCGGCAAAACACAGGACATCTTCGCTCCGCCGGCCACGGCTGATTTCATTCCCTACTTACAGAAAGTGGATCCTGACACAGAAGTCCTGTTTACCGCCTTCTTAGGGACCGCCGCACTTGGCGTCCTGAGGCAGACCGTCGAAATAGGCCTTCACAAACGACTTCAGAGATATACCGTCATTTGCTGCACGGAAGGCATCGGCCAGGAGGTTGTGGGAAAGGAATCGATCGGAGCCTATTATATCGAATACCATCCCCGGCACCTGGATCAGGTCCCCAAAGAACTTCATCCTTACGAAATGGCCTATCGCAAAGCCTGCGGGGTGGATGAGAATGGAAAGGAGATTGGAAATCCGAAGGTGACCATTGCGGGATCTCATATGTATTCCATGTGGATCTATCCTTACCAGATCAAACTGGCCATCGAACAGACCGGCTGGAAAAACAGGAATAATAATGCGGATATGATCCGGGCCATCCGCAGCCAGAAGCTGAAAGCCGGCCCATGGTGTCCGATCGGTGACCTGGTGATGAGGGAGCAGGATCATCAGGGTTTTAGTGATTTTTATATCTCGAAGGTGGAACCCGATCTCAAGCTCAAGGTCATTGAGCGTGTTCCCAAAGAGAAGGTGATGTACCCACCGGAAACAGATTTAACAAAGAAGATTTAAGAGAAGGCTGTTCTTGTGTAGAAACCCCTCCCTCTTTTCTCTCCAATGGAAGAATGAGGGAGGGGCTTAAATTCATAAAAGGACAGAACCAGTGATTTCCAATATCTCTATAGCCTTGATGAATGGGATTGTCTGGGGATTGATCATGGCCCTGATCGCTCTTGGTCTGAACCTGATCTTCGGCCTTCTTCACGTGATCAATATGGCCCACGGGGCCCTCTACATGTTAGGGGCAGTGGCGGCATGGTACCTTATCGAACTCACAGGTAGTTTTTGGATCGCCTTGATCATCGCTCCCCTTTTCGTCGGCATCGTTGGCATTATGATTGAGAGGGGCTTAATCCGGACAATCGAGGATAAACCGATCATCACCATCATCTGCACCTTCGGCATTATGCTGGTTATTCAGGAGCTGGTGCTCATGATCTTCGGAGGCGCTCCCAGACGGATCGATTCGCCGATTACCCAGCGGTTCCCGATCTTCGAGTTGCAATACCCGGCGATGCGGATCATGATCGCTTTCATCTCGATTATCCTGATGAGCGGCCTCTGGATCTTCTTAAAAAAGACAAAGTATGGGCTCTGGATGAGAGCCGTGGTCCAGGACCGCGAGATGGCAGTGGGTTTGGGAATTCCGGTCACCAAGGTCTACATGTGGACCTTTGCCGTAGGGTCGGCTTTGGCCGCCTTTTCCGGAGTGCTGGCCGCCCCCATCGTTTCAGTTGAATTTATGATGGGCCGCGAGGTTCTCATTATGGCCTTCATCATTGTCATCGTTGGCGGAATGGGAAATCTGGCAGGTTCGGTGGTCGCCGCTGTTCTGATCTCCCTCATCCAGGGAGTGGGATCCATCTTTGTATCCCCCTCGATGGCCATGGTGTTTTCCCTGGCCATCCTGATCATCGTGTTGCTGGTTCGACCGCAAGGACTCTTCGGGGAATAGGAGTAAAATCGTGTCTTCTTGGAAAGAGAAACCGTTTGGATTTACCTTGATCTTCGGGCTCGTCATCCTTGGCTTGGTCATCTTGCCCTTTTTTACCGAACTTTACTATCAAACCTTTCTGACAGAGCTCTTCGTCTGGATATTGTTCGCCATATCCTTTGACTTGATTTTTGGCTACACGGGCCTCTTGAGCTTTGGACAGGCGCTTTTTTTCGGCATAGGCGGATATACCATCACCATCTTGACGCGGAAATATGGCCTGGGGACGGAACCCGGGCTTCTTTTATGCATCCTGATCCCGATGGTCTTTGCATGGTTTGTAGGATACTTCTCGGTCAAGCTGACCGGTATCCATTTTGTGATCATTACGATCATTTTTGCCATCATTGCAAATATCATAGGAGACACGTGGACCTCCTTAACGGGCGGGAAGGATGGCCTCACCTTTTCGCCTCGCCCATTCCGGCTGGGGTTCTTTCAAATCAATCTGATGGATATCAAGGGAAACTATTACTTCGTCCTGGCTGTTGTCGCCCTTTGTTATCTCATCTTAAGGAGAATCGTCCAGTCCCCGTTGGGTAAAATATTCGTCTCGATCAGAGAAAATGAAGAGCGGGCCCGGCTGATCGGTTATCATGTCCAGCGGTATAAACTCATCGCCTTTATCATTGCCGGGGGGTTAAGCGGGTTGGCCGGAGGTCTTTACAGCCTCACGCTCAAATATGCGGGGGCCGGTTATCTCCACTGGTCGGTTTCAGGGCATGCGGTCGTTTACACCATTGTGGGAGGCATGGGAACATTGATCGGCCCTGTCGTGGGAACGGGGATCATCCTGTCCCTGGAACATTATCTGGTCAATTTTCTTCAGGCCACGGATCTGGTGGTGGGAATTGTCCTGGTCGTCATGGTCTTGCTGGCTCCCAAGGGAATTGTGGGGCTGATTCAATCCAGACGGAAGAAAGGGAAAGCAAGTGCCTGAAACCAACAGCGGCATCCTTGAAATTAAAAATGTGAATAAATCCTTCGGTGGATTATTAGCCGTCAATCATGTCAACCTTTCGGTGAAAAAAGGGGAACTCCACGCATTGATCGGACCCAATGGAGCAGGGAAAACCACCCTCCTGAACCTGATTAACGGCATCCTTCATGTATCCGGCGGAAACATCCTTTTTAACGGCCAGGAGATCACCAATCTGAGTCCCCATCGCATCTCTCACATCGGAATTGCCAGGACGCTCCAGATTACCAGCCTCTTTCCGGGCTTGACCGTCCATGAGAATGTCTGGACAGCGGCGCAGTCGCGAAAGAAATTCTTCAATCCCTTTCTCCCCGCAAGAAGATGGCGAGATGTGCAGGAAAAAACCGAAGCCATGCTGGAGCTGACAGGGCTGAAGGAGAAAGCCTCTTTGATTTGCTCCGAACTGTCCTACGGGGATCAACGCATCCTCGAGATGGGGATCGCATTAAGCACGGAGCCCAAGCTCCTTCTATTGGACGAACCCACCGCGGGGCTCAACAGCCAGGAGTCCATGGCTCTGGTCAAGAAGATGAGAACCATGCTTTCAGGGCAGACGATTATCCTGGTGGAGCATGACATGGGAGTGGTGATGGAACTTGCCGACACCATTTCCGTGCTTCACTACGGGTCCATTATTGCGGAGGGACCTCCCGCCAAGATCAAGGAGAATGAAGAAGTGAAGAAGGTTTATCTGGGGACCGAAGATGCTTAAAATGAAAAATTTAAATTGCAGTTACGGCGAGTGCCAGGTTCTCTACGATACGTCTCTGGAAGTTGGCGAGGGAAAACTGATTGGCCTGATCGGGAGAAATGGCGTCGGGAAAACCACCACCTTAAAATCGATCATGGGGATGGTTCCTCGCAAAAAGGGATCGGTCCATTTTTATGAGACGAACCTTTCTGACTTGCCTCCTTACCAAATCCCCCGCATGGGGATCTCCTATATGCCCCAGGGGCGGCATCTCTTTCCCAAGTTGACCGTCATGGAAAACTTGAGAATCCCGATCGTGGAGGGGCCCTTGGACAAGCGCCTTCTTGAGGAAATCTTTCAATACTTTCCAAGGTTGAAAGAACGATTAAACCAGAAGGCCGGAACCCTTTCGGGCGGGGAACAGCAGATGCTTGCGGTGGGAAGAGCCTTAATCATCAACCCCAAATTGATCCTGATGGATGAACCCATGGAAGGCTTAATGCCGTTGTTGGTTAAATTGATCGCGGATACCGTGAAAATCATCAATCAAAAAGGGACGACCATCCTGCTGGTCGAACAAAATCTGAAGACCATCAAGAATATTTGCGAGGGCGTTTATATCATGGAAAAGGGGGCCATTGTCTACGAGGGAACGCCTTCGGAGCTGGAAGGCGCAATGGACATTCAGGAGCGTTATTTAAGTGTTAAGGTTTAAATTTGTTGGTTTTAATGATTTCCAAAAAACCTCAGATTGTTACAGCCATCCTATCAACTCTCCTCTTTCTGCCCCTCCTTTCAGATCCAGTTTTGGGGAGTGGAAGACCGGATTACGAAACAGTCAACTACAAAGGCCAAAAGTTATCTGTCCTAAGGGATTCTTTTACTCAAGCTCCCGTGATCATCCGGGGAATAGAGTCAAATCTCTTAGAAATTAAAAATTTTTCGAAATTGTCCAGAGATAAGATTACTCATACAGGGCCTCTGATGGTCAACAAGTATAAATCTCTACTTCAAATTGAGCCTGACCAATTGAGATTGAAAGGAGCCGAAAAAATATCAGATACCTGGTATGTGAGTTACTGGCAGACCTTTCAGGGTGTGATCATTTATGAGTCCTCTCTTGGATATGCCATAGATTCCCGTGGACGAATAAAATCTATGGGGGCTTTACTCTACCCCCATGTTCAAGCGCCAGTGACCTCTAAGGTAAGCCATGAGGAAGCGCTGAAAATTGGCCAGAGACAAATTAAAGACTTTAAAAAACTGAAATGCATACTGCTGGCCGAAAGTGTCCTCATCTATCCGGTTAAAAAGAAAAACTCGATTGACTACTATCGAGTTTATGCCTTTAATTTTTTCCCCGAAGAAGCTCTTCATCCAGCCTCCGTCGTTGGCGGTTGGGCTGTGTTTATCGATACGCAAACCGGAAAGAAAGTCTTATATGAAGAACTTCTTAAGCCCTTAGGATGCTGCATTCCCGAGGACTGGGTTCCTCCCGACCCGAAGAGCATTAAACCAAAATGGTAACCCCCCTATATTCCCCCCTTCACTAAGGGGGATGCAACCTCCCCTATTCCCCCCCTTAAATAAGGGGGGATGAAGGGGGGTTAAGGAAGGGATAAAGGCAGGCGCCATAGAAAGAAATGCAAGAAAAACCCAAGTTTTTAAAGTTCTTAAGCGTTTTCCTCTTTATCCTCTTATCGGTCTTCGCCTGTAAGGAAAAAACGGTTGGGACTTCTCTCCCAGCATTGGGAACGGTGGCTCTCGATTTCAACTGCCGGGACCTGGAAGGGCGCACATGGACATTGGAAGACACCAAAGGGAAAGTTTTGCTGCTCAGGTTTTGGGCGGATTGGTGTCCCTACTGTCGTTATGAGATGCCTATCATTGATAAGTATTATCGGAAATTGAAGAAAGAAGGTTTTTTAGTTTTGGCCGTCAATGTCAAACAGAGTGCCCAGGTGGCTCTGGCCTTTATCGCGCAGCTCGACGTCACCTTTCCCGTCCCATTAGATCCGGACGGCAAACTCGCTCGAAGATACGGGGTGTACGCCATTCCCACCAATTTTCTCATCGACCGGCAAGGCCTCATTCGTGAAATCTTGATCGGGGAAGTCTTCAGGGAAGAAACCGTGTTGCGGGATTTGCTCAAGGATTATTTTAAATTTTAACGAAGGGGGGAACAAAAATGAGAAAAAAAAGGAAACTCTGCTGGCCAAACGTTTCAGGTTTCATGATCATTGGAATCCTCATCTTTCATGTCGTCTCCTTCAATATCGAAGCCAAGGAGGAACCCCAATGGTGTCCCCTGTGCGGGATGAATCTCAAAATGTATCATCAGACGAGTAACCGTCTCACTTATTCTGATGGCAAGAAAGACCAGACATGCAGCATCTTTTGCGCCGCTCAATTCTATGAGAAGAGACCCGCAGAGATCGATCGATGGGAGGTCGTGGATTACGAAACGAAAGGATGGATCGATGCCAGAAAGGCCCACTGGCTCATTGGAAGCGACATTCCAGGGGTGATGACGGCCATCGGCAAGATTGCCTTTTTGTCAAGAGAAGATGTGCAGAGATATCAAAAGAAACATGGGGGAACGATCGGCAACTTCGACGATGCCTTAAACCGAACCCTCTCTGATATGGGATCGGATAGAAAGATGATCATGGCCAGGGTGGCTGAAAGGGTTAAAATGGGTAAGGATTTGGCAGGAAAACATGGGTGTTATCAATGCCATGGAGAAGAAGGAAAAGGCAGGTCCGCGTCAGGATGGGATTCCCCGGGATTTATCAAACGGATGGACAACCGGGTCAAAATCAAAGAGGCGATTACAAAGGGAGTCCCGAACATGCACGGGTATGAAGGAAAAATCGATGAAAAGGACCTTCATTCTATCACCCTCTATATCTGGAGCCTGAGGCCGATGAAATGACACAAACGTATTAAATTTTTTACGTAGTGTAGCCCTTTATGGGCGCCAATAAAGGGGGACAAGCCCCTGCACTACAAAATATTTATTACGTTCGTATTAATCAGGGGAGGGCTAAAATGAGAAAAAAAATTTATAGATCGATCTTTTATCTGATATGTGTCCTCGCATTCGTATCCCCATCAAGCGGAGAGATCAAGCGGTGCATTGTTTGCGGAATGGATGTGTCAAAATATCCCCATACGAGATACGTCGTGGCGACAACCGAGGGCGAGGAATTTGTCACCTGCGGCGTTCAATGCGGCCTCACCCTCCACTTGCGCCTGAAAAATAAATTCAAATCTGCGACCGCCTCGGATCTCCTGAGCAACCGCTCTTTCGATGCGCAAAAGGGGTTCTATGTCTATAAGAGCACGGCCATCACGGACATGGCTCCGGGGTTCATCTCCTTTGTGACAAGGACCAATGCCGAAAAATTCCAGAAGGGCTTCGGTGGAAAAGTGGTCACCTATCAAGAGGCCTTGGAAATCTGGAAAGAGCAGATGAAATAAGTCAAATCCCAATCCCGCCAAGGCGGGACAAATAATAACCAATAAATCAATTTTAAAATTGGGTATTGGTCATTGGAATTTATTTGGTTATTGGTGCTTGAAATTTGGTCATTAAAAAAAGATGGGCAAAAAAATCCGATTCTACTTGCTTTTTCTAATAGTTCTGGTCTGCTTAACCATCCTGGCCATGGCATGGGATCAGTATTCGTGGAAGGGGATCCGTTCGGACCAAATGGTCGCCTTCCAAAAAATGGTCGGAGGGCTGGGAATGGGAGCCATCAGTTCTCCCATCTGGAACTTTATCAATTTTGATCCTCGTATCCAATCGGTTGATGATTCCACGCTATGGCCTATTCCAGGGGGCTATTCTTACAGCCCGGACCGGACGGCAACCGTTTCCTACTTTGAGGAGATCCCGGTAAATCAATTATTTATTTCCCCCTCACCCCAACCCTCTCCCCCCAGTCGGTACGACTCGCAACCGAGGGGAGAGGAGAAAAATGAAGGGAAATCAAACAGGTGATATGAGTCGACACCTTAATCTTCTTTTTACGGCAACGGCGAATATCCTTCGAAATAAGGTCCGGACTATCTTGCTCATCCTCTGCCTGATGGCCGTCCTCTTCCCCTGGATTACAGCCATTTCAATCTCTGAAGGGATTAAATTCCAGTCCCTTCTCTCCGTGGAGGAAGGGGCCGATATCTATGTCACCTCGGACTACTTTGGAAGCAACGGACCTATTCCCCTTGACTACCTCGATCGTTTTAGAAAAATGGAAGGGGTGGTAAGCGTTTTTCCCCGCATTGTTGGCAGGGCTTATTTTGTCAACCGGTTGGCAACGATCGTCGGAATTCTCCCTGAAAATCTGCCCAAATCAATTCATCTTGCCCGGGGAAGAACGTTTCTTGAGAAAGGGGAAGTCATGGTTGGGAAAGGTTTGGCGCAGGAATTCGGCCTGCAGCCCGGAGTTCGCTTCTCCCTTTCGATCAATCCATCCAAGCTATTGAAGGTGATGGGCATTTTTGATGCGGATGCAACGATATGGAGCTCCAATCTGATCTTGATGGCTTTCGACGATGCCGGCGAATTCTTCAAAATGAAAGGAAAGGCAACGGACATTCTGGTCTATACAAGACCGGGATATGGATCTGTCCTGGCGAAAGAGATCCAGGAGGCGGGATGGGACCCTCCCTTGAGGGTCCAGGATAAAGCACTGGTCAAGAGATATTTTCAAAGGGGCTTCAATTATAAGGCCGGCGTATTTACCGCCCTCTACACGGTTGCCTTTGCCCTCGCCATCCCTGCCCTTCTGGTCATCTCCGGGTTCGGGCAGACCGAGAGGAAGAAAGAGATCGGTGTCCTCAAAGCAACAGGCTGGCAAACTCAAGAGGTCATGGAGATGGTGGCGATAGAAAATCTTGTCATTAGCCTCACAAGCGCTCCGCTGGCTATCCTCATGTCAATGGTCTGGTTGAAATGGTTGAATGGGGCATGGATCGCTCAGTTTTTTATTGCAGAGATCGGCTTGATGGCGCCATTCCCGATCCCATCGCGCTTTCTCCCTCTTCCATCCATTTTGGCCTTCCTTTTTGCGGTGATTCTAACGATGGTGGGAAGCCTTTACTCGACGTGGAGAACGGCGGCCGTGCCCCCTGCGGAGGCGATGCGCTGATGGAAACCATCATCCGAACAGAGAAAGTGGATAAAGTATATTACCGGGGAAAACCCGAAGAAGTTCGGGCCTTACATCAGATCGACCTCGAAATCTTCAAGAACCGATTTGTCCTTTTGCGAGGCCCCTCCGGTTCAGGGAAAACCACCCTGCTCAATGTGATCAGCACAATCGATCGTCCGACAGAGGGCTTTATCTTTCTCTTCGGAGAAGACGTTTCGAAATATTCCGATGTCGGGCTCTCCCGGCTCCGGCAAAAGAGGATCGGCTTGATTTTCCAGAATTTTAACCTTTTACCCCGCCTGCCCGCCTGGGAAAATGTTTCTTTCCCCTTGATTCCCTTGGGGGTGATGGAAAAGGAAAGACGCCGACGATCAGTGGAGATGCTCACCCAATTGAGATTGGAGAAGAGAATCGATCATCCTCCGGAACAGATGAGCGGAGGGGAACAGCAGAGGGTCGCCATTGCCAGGGCTTTAATCAATGATCCGGACATTGTGATGGCCGATGAACCCACCTCCAACATCGATGCCAAATCGATAAAAACCCTCCTGGGCATTCTCATGGATCTTAAGGGGAAGGGAAAGACGATCATCGTCTCCAGTCACGATCCCGTCTTCCTCGATTATAGCGAAACCATGTTCCTCTTAAAGGATGGGAAGCTGATCGATATAGAGAATCCAAATGATTTTAAATGCCCTTAGCATCACCCTGATCTTTATCGGTTTTCTTTCAGCCCTCTTGGCCCTATGGGGAGGAATTTCATCTTTTATCCTATACAAAAAGTGGGGAAGGCCTTTCAAGCCTGAAGAGAAGACTTCCTTAGAAGATCATTCCTATTTGGTTCTTTTAATAATGGCCATTGTGCTGATCATCAGGCTGATCAACTGGCCCCTTTTCTACGTTACCCTTCAGAGTTTCATCCCGGACATTGAAGGGGCGATGTGCATCTTCGGTGTGACCCAGGTAAAGGTGGGTCTTACCCGTTTTTTAGAGTTCCTTAAGCCGATCAACTTCTTCCTCATCGGAGGATGGTTTATTCTTCACGTCCTCGATAGGGCGACCAAGACCTCCCCTTTGATGAAGAGGAAATTACTGCTACTATCCTTCATCTCGCTCTTGGTGTTAATCGATTCCATGGGAGATATCCTCCTGATGATCGGGATTGTGCCGGACTCGCTCGTATCCTGTTGCACTACGGTCACGGATATCTCCAGCCGGCCGACCCGGACAACCCCGGAATCCGTCTTCGGCCCGGATTATGCTCAATCGCTCCGGATCCTCTTTTTCATCTCCCACCTTGCCCTGATCGGGTTCATCGGCGCAAACCTGAAGTTTAAAATATTTCGCCGGCCGATCTTGGGCTTCCTCTTTCTCCTTTCAATCCTGAATGCCGTCCTCTTCATTTTATCTCAAATAGAGGTCTTTGCCCCGGCCATGATGCGTCTTCCCTTTCACCACTGCCTCTATTGTCTCTGGCAATATGTGCCGGTAAGCATCGTCCTGTACTTGCTTTTTATTCTGGGGACATTCTCCGTGGGATGGGGATTCACAACAGATCTCTTCGGGAGGCAGGGAGAAGGCATCCATTTATTACCCGTCTTTTTGAAAAAGATTTATTTATTTGCTCTTTTCTTTTTATCGGCTTCGTTGATGATGCTTCTCATCCATGGGCTGGTGAGTTAGGATGAAACAAAAAAGAGAATGGATCCTCTTGATCATCGCCCTCATCCCCATCCTAATCGCTGGCTGTAAAAACAGAACGTCTGAGGATCGTTGTGACTATGATGGATTCCACGTCCAGCCGCTGTATGCCGTCTATTTTTCTCTTCAAGATGGCTCAGAGAAGAAATACTGTTCCCTCGTATGCGCCTCTATGAGTTTTTCAGCACTCAAGAAACAAATTAGGGAGGTGAGGGTGGTCGATGAACCATCCGGAAACAAAATCAATGCCTTAGGGGCATTTTTTGTAGAAAGTGAGGTGGTCACCGTTCCCCATGTGAAGAATCGGATTCATGTCTTTGCTAAGAAAGAGGATGCATTAAAGCATATCCAAACATTTAAAGGCAATTGGGTTGAAAATCCATTTCGTTGAAGGTCGATATCTCCTTGCACCCTTCATCGTTTTTGTGATATGAAGGAATGGAAATGGAAAATCCTTGAGATCAAAGGAGGAAAAAGATGGCGGCGATGACACTCAAAGAGAGATTTATGAATCGACTGACGGGAAAAGAAGTGGATCGAACTCCTGTGGGTTGTACCACCACTTATGGGGTGGTGGATTTCATGACAAAATGTGGTTATGAAAGGCCTCTTGCCGATACGGACCCCGTCGCCATGACCGGGCTTGCCTACGCAGGGTATCAATACGGCGGATTCGAATGGGTGAAGGCCATGGGATGGGACATCTTGCCCCTGAGCGAAGCCTTTGGATGTGAATTGGGAACTCCAAAAATCGATCTGCAGTACTCGGTGAAAGGTCATCCCTATGCAGAGGGAGTGGATCAGCTCGCCTTCCCTTCCAACTTCCTCGAAAGGGGCAGATTCCCCGTCTACAAAGAGAACTTAAGACTTCTCAAGCAAAAGGTGGGGGAAGAGCTCGTGATGTTCGGAGAATCCGAAGGGGCCTTTACCTGTGCGGCCAACCTGGTTGGAACGGAACAGTTTATGAAATGGTGTATGAAAAAACCAGACGCTGTTTTGAAGGTGTTGGAAGTGACCAAGGAGGCAGCGATTGCGGCAGCCAACTTCGCCTTTGATCATGGGGCGGACTATTATGTTTACGCCGAACCGACCTCCGGGCCTGCCTTATTGAGTCCGAGGCTCTATGAAAAATTTGTATTGCCCCATGAAAAGGAGATCGTCGACAAGGTGAGGGGGCCGGTCGTCCTCCATATCTGCGCGAACACCGATTCGATTATCGAGATGATGTGCGAAACCGGCGTTGCGGGAATCAGTATTGAAGAAAAAGCGGATCTCAAGCGGGCGGTTGAAATTGCCCATGCGAAGGGGGTGAAGGTGTTCGGAAATGTGGCAACGGCCACCACCCTGTTCAGCGGCACGCCCGAAGAGGTCTATCAGGAGGCGATCAAGTCCCTCGAAAACGGGACAGACTTTCTCTGCCCCGGTTGCGGGATCGCCCCCCGCTCCCCTCTTGAGAACATCCTGCAGCTTAAAAAAGCAAGAGACGATTTTTTTCAATGAAAAAGATCATCTTCTTCGGTTGCTCCCTCGATGCGGATGAGCGGCATGAATCGATCGAAGAAAAACGCTGGAGGATGGGATCTCATGAAGGGCCGGAGGATCCTTATGAGGGGGTGATGGAGATCCTCCGCCGGGAGACGGACCCCGAAGGCTGGGCCGAACTCGGGTCCATGGAACTTCCCTCCTGGCTTCGCCCGATCCCCCCCCTGGCCGATGCAGGAAGGATTCATACGGAGGCCTTCGTCGATTTTGTCGACCGTGGAGGGTTTGAATCCTATGCCCAGAGGGTGGGAGATTGGATCGCCGATCGCATCTTTCCCGACATCCCCTGCATGCTTTCGGTGGATCACTCCCTCACCGGCGGGGCCTTTAAAAAACTAACGGAACTCTACAAGCCCGAAACGATTTCTCTGATCGTTCTCGACAGCCATACCGATGCATTGCCGATGTCGGTCTTGTCCGGCATCATCCATTACGATATCGATTCCAACCCCGATACCCTTTATGACCGGAACGACCCGTTTCTCTATGATCGGCCCGACTCTTACAATGCCTCTTCCTTTCTGCAGGAGCTTCTGGCCAGGGGAATCATCCACCCGCATCATCTCTATATCCTCGGCGTCGGCGATTATCCCCCCAAAAGCGCCTTCCGGAGCAAGGATCCGAGGGTCGAGAGCCATGTCCGCGTCTTTTCCGAATTAAAGAAAAAAGGCGTGACCCTTTTGACCAAGCAGGATCTGGTGATCTCGCCCTCAAAGGCCAAACATGCGCTGGGCGGAATCAAAACCCCTTATGTCTACATTTCTATCGATATGGACATCGGGGCCCGCAATGCCGTGGAAGGCGTCAGGTTTCTTGAACGCCAGGGACTCAACGAGGCGCAGATCTATCAATGGGTGGAGGCCCTGAGAGGCATCCTCTCACGCGGCATCCGTTTGGCCGGCATGGACCTGTCGGAGATGAATCCACGGAAAGCAGGACAGGCCTTGCCTGGAGATGGAATAGACCGGACCTATCGAATCGCGGCGAATATTCTGAAACGTTTGTTACTTGATAAAGGAAGGAGATCGAGTTGAAGCCGACCCTGACCTACCTTGTGACCGGATGCGGCCGTTTCGGGAGCCGGGCGGCGGCAACACTCTTCCAAAAGAATCCGCATTCGAAGATCATCGTCGTCGATCAAAGCAAGAGGGCGCTCCGGAGGGTGGCTCACCTTCCGGTCTTGACCAAGGCATGCGATGGCATTGCCTACCTGCGTCACATTTTATCCGAGGATCAAGGGGTCGATCAGGTCATTCCCGCGGTCCCGTTTCACCTGGCCTTTGAATTTATTCTTTCACAGCTCAAACCCCTGGGAGCGACAAGGGGCGAGATTCCCCCTCTCCATGGGTTGCCCAATCCCTCGGTGGGCCGAACGGGCGACCTCTATACGAGTTTCGCCGATTTCCTTTGTCCCGAAGACTGTTCCGAGCCCCTTCATTGTTCCGTGACCGGCGAGCACCGTTCCGAACCTCTCTTCAGGGTGTTGATGAACCTGGAGGGTCCATTTGAATCAAAAGTGATCCGCAGCCTTCAATTGGGACAGGGGGTGGGAGGATTCCGCTTTGAGAGGTTGATCAACCTGACGAAGGAATTGAAGAAGAAAAAAAATAGCGACCGCCTCATTCTGGTCAGCACGGCCTGCCGCTGCCACGGGGTCACCTCGGCCTTATCGTTTTAGCCGGAGGAATCTATTCCGATGAGCAAATTTCAGACGGGAGGAGTCAAGAGATATGAAAGGTGAAAAAAATGAACTCGATCGGCCCGAGGGAAATTCGCCGAAACCGAATAAAGAGTTTTTAATCCGTTGGATGGCAGATGCGCTCCGCCGGACCATGGTCCATTATGGCTATTGGCTCAAGGAGGTGGAACACCAGTTCGGAATGAAGGCTGCCCTCGAGATAGAAAAAGAGGTGGCAGAAACGAGCTTTGCAATCCAGGCAAAGCGATTTGCAAAAATCCTCAACATTGAATTGCAGGATGGACTGCCGGCGGTTCTCTACCGGATGGAGGAAAAACAACTGGAGGAACTCCTGGACGCCCTCTGCCTCAATTGGTTGGCCAATGATGGCGTCTGGTTTCAGGCTATTGAAAATAAATTTGGTATGTTTGATGCGAAACGATGCAATGATACCTGCTGGACCCGGTTTTCACCCTATGAAGCCTACCGCATCAAAACTCTATTGGGCCTGCCGGAGCAAGGAGGATTGGAGGCTCTCAAAACGGCGCTTCAATTCCGTTTATATGCACGCATCAACAAACAGGATATCGTGGAAGAAAAAACAGGTTCTTTTGTTTTTCGAATGATCGAGTGCCGCGTCCAGACCTCCCGACAGCTTAAAGGATTGGAAAACTATCCATGCAAGTCTGGCAGTATTATTGAATATCGCACGTTTGCGGAGACCGTCGATTCACGCATTCAGACCGAATGTATAGGATGTCCTCCCGATCCTCCCCAGCCCGGTTGGCACTGTGCCTGGCGTTTTTCTCTTCGTTGAGCCTCTTCGAGGAATCATTTTCTAATGAACCTGAGACAATCCTCTCTGAAGCAGCATTGGAATCGATCGCAATGGTCGCTAAGAAAAAAGGACTCCTTCAAATATTCTCTCATCTTCCAGTAGAAACTGCCCTCTGTGATGGGCGGTTATTTTTAAACCGATCTTTATCAAAAAGACCTCTATTTGACTATATCATTCCTGCAGTGCCTTTCCATTTCGCTTTCCAATTTATTCTCTCTCAATTAAAACCATTGGGTGGAAAAAGGGAGAAGGTCCCTGACTTCACAGGATTACCTAACCCCATGAGAGGCAAAGGAGGAGACCTCTACGCAAGTATTGCCGATTTCCTCTGCCCGGAGGATTGCCCGGAACCCGCTCGATATTGCACTGTTACAAGAGGGAAGCGGGGGAAATCTCTTTATAAGATCCTCGAAGATTTACGCGGTCCTTTTGAATCGAAGGTCATCCGGAGCAAGCAGCTGAGATTAGGAATAGGAGGATATTTATCTGAAGATTTATTGAAAAAAGTGAGGGAAATAAAAAAGGCAGGCTCTTCCGACCGCCTCATTCTGATCAGCACGGCCTGCCGTTGCCACGCCGTCACTTCAGCTTTATCGTTCTAATGGTAATGACTAAATGTATATCGCCCCTTGCTCTGTAAATCTGCAACAAAATCGGCCAGTATATTGTACCTCATACCCATCACCTTTAAATCAACAGGCTCAAAGCTATTGAATCTTCCAGTTGCAAAAAGTACCACAATCTGTCCCTTTTTGCAGTTTACAGAATTCCTACGTATTTATCAACATAATTAATATCTTACCCCTTTCTATTCAGGCATCTATCTCTATCCCCATGCTTTTCTTTTAGAGTGACTGCTTTCACAGCAGTTCTATCGAACACCGTCAGATTTATGCATTGCCCTAATAATTATCCCATGCTTCCAAAACCAAACGGCGGGTGCGGTATCCGCCGTATTGCTTTTCCTCCTTTTCTTTGAGGACACGGAAGGTTTCGCCGGGGAAATCGGGGCCATATACATCCTTCGGGTCGAGAATATAGCGAAGTTCGTCGTATAACACCATAGATGCTTATTTATTTAAGCCAATACCGCTTCTTTCGCAGTTCACCATAGACTGAAAGCGAAAAATGTGTTAATAAAAAGTGTGCGTAAAGACTCCCTGATTAATACGAATTCTTATCTCAGAGATTCAAAACGGCGAGAAGCGCTACTTGCCAAAACAGTCGTCTCTTCAACAGCAATCGAAGGCGTCCATTTAGATTGGGAGGAGCTGGGGAAATCACTTTCTACCTCTGAGAAACACATTAGGTCCTACGTTTCCGCAAAGTCTCCCGGATCACGCCGCTGAAGACATCCTCCATCGGTTTGTAGTCCCGATCCAGACCTGCTCGTATCGCCGCGTAGTACGCCTTTCTTTTATCCCCCTTCAGGCCACTGAAATCCAAGGGCGGTAACCCTGCCTGTAATGCCATCAGCGTAGTCATTAACCGGGCAACACGCCCATTTCCATCGCGAAATGGATGAATCAACACCAGTTCGGTGTGAACCACGGCCAGGGCTTTGACTGTCTTTTCAATCGTATCGAACCTGCAAGGGGTGAACTCACGAAGAGGCCCCTTTTCAAGTTCTTCCATCAGCCGTCCTACCTGGCTTGCGGCGGCGAATGTAAAGTTGTTCTTGGTGAGGTTGACCCGCCGGTATTTTCCTGACCAAGGGTATATGTTCCCTAACCATATTTTATGAATTCGGCATATATCAGCAGCGGTGAATCGGTGATTTTTCCCATAGATCTTTATCAATTCACGAAGAGCACGGAGTTGTTCTATTCCCTCCAGACGATCCATTTCACGCTTACGCCTAATTCCAAGCAAATTCTTTAAGACTCGGCGACGGGAACCTGATTCAAATTGGGCATCCACCAATTCAGACACATCATAGCGATCAGCAATTTTCTTCTTGTATACTTTCATACGCCCATCAGAATAGTCTCATCACACTTGCGTTTTGAATTCCTCAAAAATCCTACTGCTGTCGTATTCTTTTTTGACAACCTTCAGCCAAATATGGCGCATCCATGAATCGATATGTTTCACTATCCCCGTCATCTATTCTTCTTTTATGTAAATCTGCTTAAAATAGGAACCCCTTCCAAATTAAACGTCTAATTCGTCTTTATTGTAAAGTGTATAGTTTAGCTTTGACCCCATTTGCCTCTCCTTATTTAGCCCTTTTCAGGGCCAAAAATGCCCTTCTAACCCCTTTTCCCAGGCGTATTTTTATAGATTTCTCGCTAATTTCAAAGACTTGGTTTGGTCCGACCCCACAGACTTTATTGTTCACAAATATAACCCCATCAATCAATTTATCAGTTGTATTCCCACACATTTATTCCTGATGTTGATAACCCCATCATAAGTGGACCGGATTTTGGCTTCTTCATTTCTGATTAGCATCTCTACTTTACTTTCAAGATCCGAAAGGATGTTAATAGGGGTTTCACCCTTACACATGCTGTCTTGCAGAAAAACCAGGTCCTCTGGGAGTTCGGCTCCATCGAGCAGAAATTTCTTATAGAGTTCTCTTTTGGTTCCATTTTCAAAATCTATCATAAATAGATATCGTACCGAACGGTTTGATGGGACTGCATCATATTTTGCGATCAATACCTCTCCAGATATCCCTTCCCCTTTCAAATAATCAATCAAAGCATCCATAAGGGGATGACCTATCCCAAGCAAGTCAACATTTTTCTTTCTGGTTGCTATCTTCCGCGAAAAAGTCACATTTTCATATCGGGAGGCTACATTTGAATACTTTTTTAGTGCTGGAGGAGTGGTGATCTGGACAATATCTCCTGAAGGGATAAAACTACCCCCCAATCTTAAAATCGCCTTTTCCGTAAAACACCTTAAATCATCGAGGGTAAATTTCCCCTCAAGCTCTTTGTATTGTTCCAGATTAAAAGTTAGGAGATCCTGGGTGAGTTGCCGCAACGCCTCGCTTGCTTCCTTCGCCTTGAGGATCGCTTCAGAAATCTCTTTTTCGGTTCGTTTATAGTCTCGATTGACGAGCGCCTCCTTATAGAGGTCTTGATAATTTGCTGACGAGCCGAGAAATCCGAGGATCTCTGATCTAAAATCTTCAGTTACTTCACCTGTTACAGAGTCGACCTTGCCAATGGTTTGGGCGATTTCAAGAAGTTTCTCTTCAAGAATCGCATAGACCTTCTCTTCAATGGTCCCTTCAGCTACGAGGCTATAAACCTGAGCTGTCTCGGTCTGGCCATATCGATGGATTCGGCCGATACGCTGTTCCACTGCCATGGGATTCCAGGGCAAATCGTAGTTGAATAAAATGCGGCAGACCTGGAGGTTGATCCCCTCTCCTCCGGCTGTGGTCGATAGAAGAAATTGAGCGCCGTTTTCATCCCAGAAGGATTCACAGGATGCGATCTTATCCTCCAAAGGGCCTCCCTTGAGAATGGCTATTTTTTCAGGGGGGTAATATTTCCCCAGTTCCTTCTGGAGAAAATACAGGGTCTCAAGATATTGGGTAAATATGAGCATCTTTTCGTCCCGGTTTTCCCGTCGGAACTGTTCGATGGCACGGATTAAGGTATCATATTTTCTATCTGCACGGTCGTCTACCAGGTCGATTAGCTCCTTTACCTTTTCTCCCTCATTTGGGATATTGGCTTTAGCTTCGATGACCTCGTCTTCTTTTTCTGTAGCATCCAGCGCCCAATGGGTCACTTCTTCTTCAAATTTCGGCCTTTTCTTAAGTCGCTGTTTCAAGCTTGTAATGTAGGCATCAGCCTCAATGTAATCTATCCTGCCCCTGGTGAATGAAAGCAGATCGGCAACCACGCTCCGCATTAATTCTTGATATTGGACGATTTTTGAAGATATCTCTGCCTTCGTCAGTCCTCCATGGAATCCGCTTTCCAGGGCCATCTGTTTTCTGGCATAAAGCGCAATCAAACGCCGTCGGAGCGCCTGTTTGATAGCCCTCGGGCTGGATGACATGATCTTCTGGAAAGTAGCCATGACAAACCCAACGGCCCGTTGCTGCTTGGTGGTCTTATCCTGTCCGAAACCTGCGGCATCGTATCCTTCTTTGAGGTAATCGGTCAGTTTATCGTAAAATCTCTGTTCCCGAATAGAAAGCTGGAATTTCTGTGTGGTGACCTGCCTACGCATAAAGATTGGGTTTCCCTGGGCATCCGTTACCTCTCTTTTGGTTCTCCGGAACATTACCCGACCTAAAAGGCCTCTATTCTCTTGCATGGCTTCAGGCGCTTCAAAGAGTTGATCATCTAAGAGTTGAATCAATGACCAGAACTGATAGGCATTCCCTTGATGAGGTGTAGCGGTAAGAAATAGCAGATCTCTCGTCTTTCCCTTTAACCTCTCCGCCAACCGATAATTCTGAGTGATATCGATCTTTTTCCCATATTTTTTTCGTGTGAGATGATGGGCCTCATCGAAAACAATGAGATCCCAATCCGGCCCTGGGGCCATTTTTTCCAATCTCTGGAGTTTTTTGATCGTATCAATTGAAATAATCGCCAGGTTATGCCGTTCCCAGGCAAGAGGGTTTGCATCGGTGAAATCCTGGCCGAAGATGTCAAAATAGATGCGGAAGCAGTCTCTCATCTCATTTCGCCAGTTTTCGATCAGACCTGCAGGGCAAACGATTAATATCCGCCTTGCGTCTCCTCGTGATAAAAGTTCCCTTATGATCATCCCCACTTCAATGGTCTTTCCAAGACCAACTTCATCCGCAACCAGAAATTTTCGTCTCGTCGCATTTACAACCTGATGCGTTAATAGGATTTGATGGGGAAGAAGGTCCGTCCTGCTGTTAGAGAGTTTGCCGCCGGAATTTTCGAGGGGAAACTGGTAGGCTAACTTTTTTAAAAAAAAATCTAAAGGATCGTCAGACTCACCTTTCTGGAATCGCTGTAAGAGGTTCGGTACAGGTTCCAGGAGATGTTGGGGGAAAGTCTCAAGGAATCTCTTACCGTCTTTCTCAAAGACGACATCGACCAGGTATTCCCCATGTCGCTCCTCTACCCGGAGCACCTCTCCTGATCCAAGTTCCGGCCGATAGATGACCTTAACTTTTGTATACTCCTTAAGTTCCATTTAGTTACCAAAATTCAAATGACACAGGCCAGAGGCCCGTGCTACCAATCTATTCACAGGCCAGAGGCCCGCGCTATCACCTTTAAATCAACTTGAAAGATTAAGGCCTCTATTAAAAATAAAACCAAAAGACACTTTTCTGGTGGCACAGGCCTCTGGCCTGTGCCACCAGGCTCTCTCATAAAGCCAAGGATACTTTTCCGGACTTTCGCATAAGGCATTTTTCACCGGATTATTTCTGATATATTCCCATTTTTCCTTAAATTCCATCTCGTCACGCACAATGCGATCAAACCGTTCATCCTGCCAAATAGACCCATGTCTTTCTCTCTGCCGGTTTATTTGGTGAGCGCTAAAACTTTTAACGCTATGTAAGATCTCAGCCAAATCGAAAGTTCCTCCTTTACTCTGAATAAGGGGTTGAACCAACGCATGTACGTGGTCGGGCATGACGACGGCGGCATAGACTGTCCATTTACGATTATCCCAGTATCGAACTGCTTCCAACACTGTTGTGCGTTCTTCTGGAGAGAGACCCTGTTCTTTTGCACAACGCCAGGTAATGAAGTATATCCTTTCAGGTTCTTGCCAGTGAGGCAAGTTTCTTCTGGTAATCTTAAAAGAGGACACAGGCTGAAAGCCTGTGCCACCTGATTTTGTTATCGACATGGGTTTGACTCTTATGCTTTTTATTCACAGGCCGGAGGCCTGGGCTACCATTTTTATTCACAGGCCAGAGGCCTGTGCTACCTGTTCACAGGCTGGAAGCCTGTGCTACTATTAACTTGATAAATTGAAGCCTGTGGCGAAGACAGGGAGTCCCCGGATTTCAAGTCTGGTTGGAGTGCCAAAAATAATATCCATGGGGTATTTTCCCATCCGGTATTCTAACCAGAAAGAATCAGCCTTAAAAAGTTTCCCTTTACAGGAAATCTGCACCTCGACCATCTTTCGCTCAAGGGTCGCTGCTGCTGATTGGAGGATTTTGTGGATGGAAAGCGAGATCTTCTCCCGATCTTCTGCCAGATACAAGACCTCATCAATACCGATAACCATAAAGGAAGATAATCTTGGTATTCCTTCGGCTCCACCTCTTAACTCACGGAGAAAGTCGAGAAGACCGATTTTGATTTCGTTGGGAGCAATGCCGTCCTCCTTGTAAATATTTAGATAACGCTCTTCAAACATCTTATAGCCAGGCATCTCACACCTCGATTAAACTGAGCACTCTGTTGATCGGTTCCCGAAAGGTGGGGTTTTTCTCTCTCATGTATTCGAGTGAAACCCGAATCTGCGGAACGATTGGGCGGAACTCATTCAACCACGGGACGATATTCTCCGAGGCCCCGGCAAGGCCCATTAGATAATGAAGCGCATCGACCAACGGTATTCTATCGAATTTGGCCTCTTCCATCTCCGGAAAGAGAAACTTCTGGTCAATGGTCTTTCTTGTGCTAAGAAAGAGTTTCTGAAGTTCCTTGTATCTTTCGTCGGGAAGCTTTACCTCATAAGTTCTCCCGCGCTTGGCTCGGCCTTTCCTAATCACGCCTGCCTTAATTAGCACCTCCGGCTCCATGATGCCTCTTGTCGTCTTGTGCACTTCATCACTCTGGATTTCTTTTCGGTCACATAGACAGGTGAGGTAGACGTAGCTGATTGGGTCAATGTGCTCTAATTCCGATGGGAGTGGACGCTGGGCAGATACAATCTGCTCCACCATCATACGGATGGCAGTCAGGGCTTCCTGAAGAGGAACCACTTCTCCCTTATAATCAACAATCTGGCCATAATGCCTGCTGTATAACTCAAGGCATTTCCCTATTAAGATGATATTTACGTCTTCCGGGGATAATTTTTCCTTTCCATATCGTCCAGATTCTATCACCTTAATCTCTTCCCGGGCTTTTTGGCGTATCTCCTGACGCACCCCTGCCCAAGATCGCTGTTTTATCTCTCCTGTTTGAGTCCTTTTCCCACAGACATGTATGGTATCATAAGCAATCTTTTGGGCTCCTAAAGACCCCCCTTTTCGGGCATCAGATTCGTAGGGGTATACTGCAATAAGGTAGAAACCCGCATCAAAAATGGACTGTAAAACAGCCACCCAAGCTTCGTTAGCCTCATGATGAAAAGTGAAGACTAATAAACCTTCGTCCTTCAGTAAGTGACAACTCTCGGCAAATACTTTTGATAACCCTTCCTGAAATTTTGACAAATCATGCCCCCTGGTTTTGTTAAGAATGACCTCCTCTAATTTAGGTGTGTATTCCGGGGCAAACCATTTATATTTATTGACTAATGCCAATCTCAACCAAACATAAAAGAAGTCTGACAACTCCGAATAGTTAACATTTCCTGCGTAAGGAGGATCAGTAATGAGCAGATCAAATTGTTGTCCTTTTAAATAATCAGCTATTTGCTTTGAATCTGAAGAAGACAAAAAACAATTTTGGTTGCCTTCGATTTTCTCCTGGCTTGGGAATTTTTTCGTTTTTTTAGAACCATTTTTTAAGTCCTCTTCATAGACAGTATCGAAAGGTTCGAGATTAAATAATTTACCTTCTAATATCTTCTCGATAATACTTAAAAATGTTCCTCTACCATAGTTGGTACCCCATACAGAGTTTTCACAGATAGTATTTGGGTCCCGAAAATCATGACCAGACATAGCGGGCTCTAGTTTGCCAGCAGTAACGTTATAAAAGCACAACATGCATTGATTTCTTAGTGCCTGGAAGAATGCACTCAACAACATCTCCTTGAGAATACCATTATTCTCTGCATCTATGGCTTCTATCAAAGTTGAAAGTAGTAAAATCTGACGTGAGTTAAACAATTGATGCCAATAAACATAGTGATGGCCGATCAGGTCAGTTTTTGTCTTGTCCCCTTCCGGTACTTTTGACGTTGGATATTTTAGAACTCCTTTATCTTTTTCCCATCTCTTTTCAGCATCCTGATACCTCTTCAAGTCAGAAGGAGTAATCTTCTTGAAAAACTTCCCATTATTGTCTCTTATGTTGCACAGGTGAGAGACTTCTTTTTTCCCCCTCCCCTTCATCCCCTCCCCCGCCTGCCAAAGAACCTGTTCGGCGGGCAGGCGCCAGGGGAGGGGAGATTGAGCGTCTCCATCTCCCGCACATTCAGGGCAGTAACCCTCAATGGCATAGGGCGTGGTTGGAAGAAGTTGGTCTTCAGGAAGTTTCCTAATGGAATTTATGACTTTATCCTTAATCCCGCAAGAAGGGCAGATAAAGCTTCCTTTTTCTGAAATGTTTCCTTTATGCGGTGAATAACTTTTTGAGCATACCGGGCAGGTGGCTTCATCCGGAAGTGTTCCCCGGTATTGCCATACGGAGCTGCAATGTGGACAGAAAAGGACTGCCAATGGTACTTTCTTCTTTTCCTTTTTAACCGTATTGACCGGTCCCACCATGATTGTCTCAGAACACCATGGGCACTTTACATTTTTCTCAATCGGATTATAAGGAGCCCAGCGTTTATTGCTTCTTCTGTCTCCGGACGCATCCCTCGGGTTGTTGGCCATCAGGTTTTCTTCAGAGATGAGTGATGCTCTCCCTATATCGAGGTCGAATTCCTTGCTGCAGAAATTACATTTGTAATCCGAAAGGTAACGAACAGTGGGTGATTTCATGGCAATGATGTAATCCGAAAATAATGGGACTGGTTTCCGGCAGGTGGGATTTGTGCAGATGGCTGATTTGACCCAGAAGTTATAGATGATATCGGCTTCTTCTCTTCCTGCCCCACAGCAGGGGCACTCGGTTTTGTAATGACTCAGGAGTTCTTCCTTTAATGTTTTCCCGCTTGAGGTAGGTCTTTCTTCCAATCTCTTAAAGGCCGCTTTCAAATCTTCAATATTTACAGGTTCAACTTCGGTTTTTACAATGAACCAGGCCACCGGATTGAGATCGATACCGGTGACGTGGCAACCCAGGCGAAGCGCTTCAACTACTGTCGTGCCTCCTCCCATAAAAGGATCAAGGATTCTAACCCCATTGGTGTCGGGATCATGGGTGTGGTCTTTATAAAACTCGTTCATGATATCGGTCCCGGCAGGCTTCATGGCTCCGAGGAGGATAGCCCTGAAGACACAGGAAGCTCTTCGGGCAAAACATGTGTGCATCTGGTAGATAGGTTTGAACGCATTCCTCTCGGGAACGGCAAGGCGGTTAATCTCAACAATGGGAAAACTCTCTTCAATTGCTCTTTTTGAATTTTTCATGATAAGAAATGTCCCCCTCACCTTCATCCTCTCCCCCGGGGAGACTGTGTCGTAATAGGGGAAACCGTAAAAAATGTCATGCCGAACTTGTTTCGGCATCTAATAGAATCAAATAGTTACGAGACCCTGAACCAAGTTCATGGTGACAAAACAGTAATTACGACACAGCCGCCAGGGGAGACGGTTATAGAGAAGGTAACAAAAGGGATTATACCCTTACCAATACCCTCACTTAAGGGTACTACCCTTTTCCCCTTGGTAGGCCCATCTTGCAGCGGGCCCTTTACCATGACATTTAACTTCACCAGACTTCTTCAAACCGGCCAACAATGCCCGGATCCATTCCCTTCCCACTCCAGGGCAGCCACGTTCAATATCGACTAAACGGAACTCTCCCCTTTGAGATCGGATTGCATTTAAGACCATTTCCGCTTTTGCGCCTTTGGGAGAAGTAATCTGCCCAACCCTTTCTTCAAACTCTCGATAAGCAGTTTTAAGAGTATAAAGAAGATAATTTACATAAGGCCAGGGGTCATGTTTGCCTTCATGCCAACCATGGGAACTTTGTTCTAATGTCTCGTAGTATCGTTCCTTATTCTGCTCGATTAAACGCTCAATGCTGATATAGCGCCCTACCTCTAATCCAAGATGATAACATTGGAGCAAAAGCAGAAGTCGCGATACCCGTCCATTTCCATCCCTAAATGGATGGATGCAAAGAAAATCAAGGTTAAAGGCTGCCATAGCGATAAGAGGATGCACCCATCTTTCAAAAATACAGTGGTCCCACATTTTGATCAAGTCGTGCATAAAGGGGGGGGTTGGGGTCGCCTCAACAGGCTTGAACCTTATCCGCTCCCGACCATTGGCATACCTTTCGATAATATCGCCATCTCTTTCTTTGTATTTCCCCGCATCCCATATATCACCACGACACAACCGATGGAAATTCAAAATAGTTTCCTCTGACACAGGTAGACTCTTACCTTGTTCGTGAATAAGTTTGAGTGCGTCCCGGTAACCCCGCACTTCTTCTTCATCCCTGTCACGCAACACAGGTTTCCCGAAGACGAGGGTACGAACGCGGGTTTGATCAACAGTAACTCCTTCAATCCGATTTGAAGAGACCGCACTTTCAATCATTGCGTTCTCACGCAAGACTTTAAGTTTCTGAGGAGACTGTTTTGTGAAGAGATCCTGTTTGCCGCGGGCTTCACCTAAGTCAGCTAAATACCAAGAAGTAGATGCTGGGATGGATTCTGGTTTAAGGGAAAACTGGCGAAGGGTCATCATTTTTTTATCCTTTTCTTATCCTTCCTTTTTGGCTGAATCAATCACCTCCACGTGTCCTTCTCCCATTGAGGTAAGATGATTTAATGGGAGCATAAATAAAGCCTTAGACACATTGAATTTCAATCCAGGGAGTTACCATTTCCATTAAAGAAAGACCGCCGTGCTTGTAAAGTCTGGAGGCGGCATCTCCGGTTGATTTTGTCTTGACCCGGCCTTTAATCATGGCCACATTGTGAACAGTATCTATAAAAACATCGTCGCTTTTGGGCGGATGCGGTTTTTCACTCAAGGAGACATTCCGGTCGTTTCCGAAATAATCATTCAACTCCTTCTGTTCGGAGGAAGAGGTCCTTGGAAAATCCATTCCTGAGCCGAAAAAGATGTATCCATGGTCACTGGTTACAATAATTCTTTTTTTCCCTTTAATCTGTTGGACGGTGTTTACCCAGGCGGTCTCAAAAAGGACGTGGATATTTTCAAAATGGTTTTCAAACTTTGCTCCGCTGTCCCTGTATGTCAAATCCGGGAAAGAGGACCAGACAAGCAGTGGAGATCCCTCATATTCCCCTGAAAGCGCCAGGCCATAGTTCTGGTGGTATATGGCTGAAATCCCTTTCCCCTTCAACTCTTTCCTTCCCTGCAACTGTGAAGGTCCAATACGACCGCATGGCAATTCACGCTCGATGAAATCAACAGTCTCTGAGGGCAAGGCAGCCAGTGAAGAATCGACATTGGAGACTTTTAGTCCAGATTTTCCTGCGAGAGTTAAAATGATCGGGATTTCTCTTATAGACAGACCATCGAAAACTACAACGGCTGTCCCCGAGTCAGAAAGGGCGTTGAGAAGCCTCTTCGTCGGGTCTGTTGTTGAAAAAAGCTCGTCATAAATTCTACCCGCAGCAGAGGAGATTAATGACTCGAAACGGTTAATCTCTTCTTCGCCTTTGTGAAGAAAGTCAATCCTGCTGCTATTTGAATAGCGATCGCAGCTCCACACTTCATTTAGCAGCCAATCTTTGATCCAGGGAAGACGCGGCCCAGGTTCGATTAATTTGTTGAAAAGGGTTTGGTTCATCTCTTAAGTTCCTTTTCCACCCTCACCCCTCCCTCTCCCATCAAAGGGAGAGGGGGTTATAATAATGAATTACAACAAAACTTCAATTTCCAGATCGGCTGAGTACTCGGCTCCGGCAAGAGCAGGCAGGCTTTCAATCTGCGTTTCGACCTGAGATTTGGGAAATCTTCCACTTTTTGAAATGGTAATCTCAGCCGTCAAATCACCTTGACCACTCAGGGATCCCCTCAGCACTGGGGGCAATGTGCTCAGATCGCCGATGTTGTTCTTCTGAAAGAAGATCTTATAGCTCACCTTGGTTATCACTGCCCCTTCACGTTGCTGAAGGCGATGGGCTGTTTCCTGCCGAAGACTACCAATGCTTGTCTGGGGCGTTATTGCCAGAGAAATATTTTCTCTTTTTGAACAGATGCAAGGTTTTTTCCCACACTTTGGGCAAACAACCTCCGGTGTTGGGACACATTGACAGGGAAGCTGACCACAAACCGGACAGGTCTCCGGTGATACCGGAGGACACACGCATGGTTTCTTTCCACATTTTGGGCAGGCTTCTTTAGTGGGGGGTTTTTCAAAAGGAGGCGTTATTTGGGCATTAGATATTTCAGTTTCTGTAAGATTGGGTTTGACATGGCAGAAATTTCCAGCGCTGTGCTGAATGCCGATAAGCCCTTCATTGCAAAGCTCCTGGATGCCCCTTGAAACTGCTGTTAAAGATACAGGGACAGGAAAACCGAGGGTAGCTCTATACTCAGCATCAATCTCTTTGACAAGGCGTTCTATTATTTCTTCAAGCCTTTTTTCCATATGCTCTTTAAACGTGAGAGGTGGAAAATATTCCTGATTCAGCTTTTCAAGAACCTTATCTTTCGAAAAATCCACTGGGAGGGGTTCCAGCTCTATTTGGTCTTCAGTGGGGGAGGAACCATACTTCTGCCAGCTTGCAAAAACAATTCCTGCCTTCTTTATCCTGTCTATGACATTGTTTTGATCCCCCTTTGCAATACGCTCATAATCAGCCTGACGTGCGGTCTTTTTGGTGCTTCCTGCAAGATCTTTCGCCGCAAGAATTCTCTTTGCCCATTTAAGAAGATCTTTATCGGTCGAAAGTTGAAATGCGTCATCTTTGGGCTCAAGCAGAAGAATAAGATTGCGATAGTCCATCCCATGATAGATAAGGTGTCGTTCCTCCTGTGTTAATCTTCTTCCGGTGAGGACATAGCGGGGACGGGTTTTATCAAATTGCTTCAGTGATTCCTGAACCTGCTGGATCGAAACGAAGACCGTGGTGTTCCCGGATTCTTTGAAAATTTCAGTCTTCAGAATTTCGAAGAGTTTTTCCCTGGCCTGGTCGTCTGAATATTGAAGGGACTTAAATTCCACCTTGGCCTCTGAATTCTCTTCTAAATCAAAATAATACCGATTTTCCTGGTGATAGAAGTAGGAAGCATACTTCTGGAAGCCCATCAATGTCTGTTCGAAAGCATTGATATCGAGAGATGGTGAAAGGATGTCCATAATCAATTATTCTCGTGAAGCGCCGATATCGCTTCCCCTGCCGGTCAGGGTATAAAGAAGGACAGCGGATGCAAATTGAATGGATAGGGGTGCCTTCGGAATCAATTCATCCATATTCTCACTGGCCCGATTGATTAAGTCTCCACTTGGGTCCAGGTCCTTGAGCATTATTGTAGTAGCCTTGTCTTTGAGAGAGGCATCAGCAGGGGTAATGATATCACTTGCAGTATGCGTCAGCCGGACCATGTTTCCGAGAAAGGATAAAGCTCCACGGACGTTCTGAAAACCACCTTGGGCGGGAATCTTTTTGAGGATGATATCCATGAGGGAGGGAGAAAAGGGATAGGTATCCTGGAACCGCTTTTTATGCTCTTCCTTATCGGAAGAAAATCTCAGATTGATCTGTTCCAGCGCCTTGATGAGATCGTTTGTGGGATAGGTAAGAGTTAAAAAATCTCTTGGCCGGGCCTCAAGTTTAGTTTTCGAATCATCCTTAAGGTTTGCCAGGTCAACGATTCCCTCAACCCCTTCTTCAGAAATGACCTCATGCCGTGGTTTTAAATAGGATGAATAACTCATTGAAAGACTCCTTTTCACATGGTTAAAAAACTGATTTCACCCCGGAAGTAGGCCGTCTGCAGCCGCCTTCCCACCGAGGAAAAAGGAATGAATTCGGGGATTGCATTAACATTCGGACACAACCTTGAGAATCAATCTTTTACGAAGCGAAAGCAATCGTCACGGAAACAGCATTGGAATTGATCACAGTAATCCTTTGCGGTTCCAAAACAATCGAAATTTCCCTCGGCTTTCTGGACTCTCCGGATCAATTCCGATTTGGATAACCCAAATGTATTTTTCAATCCTAAGACTTTTGCCTTTTCTCTAACCTCCTGCATCTTCATTTTAAGCTCCTTGAAATGAAACCAATCTCTTAATAACATTCTTTGACGATTCTGTTTGATTGTCAAGAACAATTTAAGCCCCATCCCCTCGCCTTCATCTTCTCCCCATGGAGACTGTGTCGTAATGAGCCATTCGCCCTTCGACACGCTCAGGACGAACGGCTAAGTGATTGATTTTAACATGCCGTTATCCCTTCGTGGTGAGGTTCTCGAAGCATGAACGGCATTATGACACAGTCTCATGGGGGAGAGGAGGCCTTTTGAATACGATTCTGTTATAATGGAGATCAAAATGGTCCTCTCAAGAAAAATTGCTTACATCAATCTCAGCGACGCCTCCGTCCGCATCTCCCCTGTTCCCTCGGACCTCCGCAGAAAATTCCTTGGGGGAAGAGGGATCAATATGCATCTTCTCTCAAAGGTCTATTCTCAGGAATTGGATCCTTTCTCCCCGGAAAATCCTCTCATCTTCGGAGCCGGTCTACTTACCGGAACCATCGGGTTTGGATCCAGGGTCAACATCACAGCGAAATCGCCGGAATCAGGCCATCTGGGTGATTCGAACATGGGTGGAGATTTCGGAGCCGAGCTGGTCAAGGCCGGCTTTGGCCACCTGGTCATCACGGGAAAAAGCCGGAGACCCGTCTATCTCATGGTCAAGAACAAACAGATAGAGATTCGAGATGCCGGAACATGGAAAGAACTCGACACCGTTGAAACGCAGCGGGCGATCCGGCAAGCGCTCCGAGATGAAAAGATTCAAATCGCCTGTATCGGTCCGGCTGGAGAGAATCTGGTGCGTTATGCAGCCATTCGTACCGGTTTGAAGAATAGTGCGGGAAGGACCGGGATGGGGGCTGTCATGGGCTCCAAGAATCTGAAAGCCGTCGCCGTCAGGGGGACTCTGGACATCACGATTTCCGACCCCAATAACTGTCTTAAGGCCTATCGTCTGCAGTTGAAGAAACTGATGGAAACGAAGTGGGTTCAGGCCCTCGGGAAATATGGAACCCCCCTGCTCTTCCAGTATGCGAACGCCATGGGTTTTTTAAGCATCCGGAATAATCAATCCACCTCCATCGGCGATCAGGGATATGCCCTGGAGGCCGAGGCGCTCGAACCTTATTCTACCGGAATGCTCTCTTGCTTCGGTTGTCCTGCCCATTGCCGTCATCGCTATTCCCTAACAGAAGGAAGATATAAGGGGACAAAAGGCGAAGGGCCGGAATATGCCTCCATCGGTTCGCTGGGAACCAAGTTAGGAAACCTCGATTTGGAAAATATCATCTATGCCACGGAACTCTGCAACCGTTATGGCATGGACACCATTTCCACGGGCTCTTACATCGCCTGGGCCATGGAACTCTACCAGAGGGGAATTATCGATCGGGGAATGACAGAAACTCCATTGCATTGGGGAGATGGGAAAGCCATCCTCCAACTCATTCACCGGATTGCCCATCGCAAAGGTTTTGGGAGTATTTTAGCGGAGGGCGCTTTCGCCAAGAAGATCTTCAAAGAACTCTCAAGAGACTATCTCCTCGACATTAAAAATTTCCCGATCGAGATGACCGATGAACGTCTCCCTAAAAGTTTTGCTCTTGGGATGGCGACCTCCACGCGGGGCGCCTGCCACATGAGAAGCCGCCCTTCTCTCGATGTTCTTGGGCTTCCGGAGGAAGTCCTGAAGAAGATTTACGGCGGACCTGTGAGCAGCCAATTTTCATCCTATTCGGGCAAAGGGAGGATGGTCTGGTGGCATGAGCTTCTCAATGCCGTATGCGATTCCCTGGGGTTCTGCCGTTTCCTCACGGTTTTTTCAAGCCCTCATGCACCCCAGTATCAGCAATTTTCTAAACTGATCGGACTTTCCACGGGGCTTGCAATGACTCCAAGAGAATTGAAAATCATCGGGGAAAGGATCTATACCCTGGAGAGAATGATGCTGGTCAGGGATGGGATCTCCCGTAAGGATGATACCCTTCCCAAACGGTACTTTGAAACACCCATCCCGGCAGGGCCTGCCAAGGGGGAAGTCATCTCAAGTGAAGGATTTGACGGGATGCTCGATGAGTATTATCGGCTTCACGGTTGGGATAAGAATGGAATTCCGAAAAGAGAGAGCTTGAAGAAACTTGGGCTGTCCGGATGAAAATTAAGGTTAACAAAGAAAAATGCAGCGGCTGTCATCTCTGTGAAATGGTCTGTTCCCTTTTTCATTTAGGGATCATCAATTCAGGAAGATCAGCCATTCATATTAAAAAAGACGACCTCGATACGAGCCTCAATACGCCTCTTCTCTGCCGTCAGTGTAGAGAAATGAAATGCCTCGATGGGGAGGAAGGTGGTCGTCATCAGGAAAAGAAAAAATTTATTTGGAGTTATAAAAGAGCAAAAAGATGTCCTTTTGATGCCTTGACGATTCTCGGCGGGAACGCTTACCATTGTGATTTGTGCCTGGGAAATCCTCAGTGTATCAAGGTTTGTACTCCAGGGGCGCTCACACTCTCAAAATGAATCCGCTTGTCATTCCAAGACCGGAACACCCGATTTCAAGATCGATGATCGACGAGGAGGCGCTCAAGGTTCTGTACCGCCTCCACCGGCATGGGTTTACCTCTTACCTCGTTGGAGGAAGCGTTCGCGACCTTCTTCTCGGAAAGGTCCCCAAGGACTTCGATATCGCCACCAACGCCCATCCCCACGAAATCAGCGCCCTCTTTAAAAACAGCCGCGCCATCGGACGAAGGTTTCGGCTCATCCATATCTTCTTTAAAGATCGGAAGATCATCGAGGTTTCGACTTTCCGAAGCCGGTCCGAGTTTGAGGAGACACAAAACGAAGAGGGTGAAACCATAAGGGCAGACAGTTTTGGAACGCCCAGGGAGGATGCCTTTCGCCGGGACATTACGATCAACGGCCTCTTTTACAACATTGCGGATTTCTCAATTATCGACTATGTCGGCGGGATGGCCGACCTCCAACGGAAGATCATTCGCACCATTGGCGACCCGGATGAAAGATTTCAGCAGGACCCGGTCCGGATGATCCGGGTCATCCGTCATGCCACCCGTACAGGATTCTCCATAGATGACCGGACCTATCAGGCAATTCTATGGCGCCGGGAAGAGATTAAAAAGTGCTCCCCCTCCCGCCTGAGGGATGAATTCCTCCGGGATTTGAAGGACGGGGCGGCAAAACCCTCTCTGAGTTTAATACTCCGGACGGACCTTCTCCTCTCCCTCTTTCCCGGCCTTGACAGGGTTTTCGGAGATCGAAATCCCTACAAAGACCGCGACCGGGAAGTATTCCTGACGCTTTTCGGTCTCGTGGATGAGCTGGTAAAAATAGGCAGGCCTGTTTTGGATTATATTCTCTTTGCCCTTTTTCTGACTCCCGCCTTGAAGGTTTTAACGCCTGAGCACCCTTTTCTGGGTGAAAAGGAGCAACACTTCTACCGGGCCCAGACCATGCGGCTCGTCATTCGGGATATCCTCACCCCTTTCTCTGTCCCAAAAGGAACAAAAGAGATGACTTCATTAATTCTGTTGGCCCAACCTTATTTGAAGAAGGCGATCGATCGGGGAATCATTCCCAGGAGGATGAGAACGAAGAAATATTTCGAGGAGGCGGTTCTTCTCTTTGGCCTGAAAGCTCGGGCGAAAGGGGAGGAGGTCCCCCGTCTCCTTCGCAACGCGGTCCCCTCTGATTTATTGCCCTGGTGGCCCCAAAGGCCGAAGAAAAGACGACGAAGATCAAGTTGGAGGAGCGTTCTCCTTCGGAGAACTTGAGGTTTGAGGCAAAGGCCCCTTCGCTTAAACAAAACCGATCCTACATCCTCAAACGAAGCGCTCCTCAAGCGAAGCGATCCTCAAGTAAAACGTTCCTCTTACAGTCTCTCTATTTCATCAATACCGAGGGAAGATAAAGGGCAAGTTGTGGAAATAGAAACAACAAGGCGCCGCCAACGACGAGGCTGATCAGAAAAGGCAGAACTCCCGCGTAGATCACACCAAAGGGCACCTTGGTAATATTCTTCACGACGAAGACATTGATGGCCACGGGAGGAATGACCACCCCGATCATCACCGTGACGCCGATGATCATTCCGAACCAGATCGGATCAAAACCCATCTTGATGATGACTGGGTAGAAGATGGGGGTGGCTAACACCATGAAAGCCAGGTCATCGATAAAGGAACCGCCCAAAAGGTAAATGAACGCGATCAGGACCATGATGGTATGTTTATGGAAAGGAAGTTCAATAATCCAGTCGGCGGCAATCATCGGGATCTTGGTCACGGCCAGAAAATGTCCGAGGACCGTCGACCCGGCGATGAGCATCAGGACCATGCACGCGGTTCGCAGCGATTCTGACACCGATTTGAGATATCCCTTGAAATTCATATCCCTCTTGAGGACGGTGAGAACGAGAACGGCAAAGGTCCCCACGCTGCCCGCCTCGGTGGGAGTGAAAAATCCTTTCATCAATCCGAAGATGATGAGCAGGAAAATCACCACAACCCAGATCACCTCCGGCAGGGAGGCGATTCTCGCCCTCCAGGTCGATTTCCCGCCCTTGGGACCCAGGTTCGGATTGATCTTACACCAGGCATAGATGATGACGACGAAAAAGAAGGCAATGATCAGCCCGGGAATAATCCCGGCCAAAAATAGCTTGCCGATGGATTGTTCCGTAATAATCCCGAAAACGATCAGCGTCACGCTGGGCGGGATGAGAATGCCGAGCGTTCCCACCGTGGCAACGATCCCCGTGGAAAGTTTCTTGTCATAGTTGTAACGGTCCATCTCGGGAACAGCCACGCTGGCGAACGTGGCCGCCGTGGCCGGCGACGACCCGCAGATCGCCTTGAAGGCTGTGGCCCCCGCCACGGTCGCCATGGCCAGCCCTCCTGGAATGTGGCCGATGAATTTGTAGGAGGCGTCGTAGAGCCTTTTGGCAATCCCCGCATTAAAGGCGATCTGGCCCATGAGCACGAAGAGGGGAATGACCGTAAACCCATAGGACGCAAAAACATCAAAGAAGTCCTTGGCCAATAAGTTCAAACCGGCATGGAAAGAGACAATATAACTGAACCCGAGGAAACCGATTAAGGCCATGGCAAAACCCAATTCGATGCCCGTGAGAAACAAGACCAGCACCAACACCAGGCCTAAAATTCCAATGGTCACTTCACTCATATTCTCCTCCGGCAATCTTGACAATATCGCAAACCATCACCAGACATTGCACAAAGCAACAGAACCCCACGCCATAGGCAACGGGGTAGAAAGGCATCTGCAGGGTGAGCGAGACTTCTCCTGACCGCTGCAGGTCGATCCCGAATTTGATCATATTCCAACCGACCAGGAAGAATAAGACGGTCACCACCGTCCGCGTGGAAATATTGAATATATTTCTTACCTTTTGCGAAAATTTCAAAATAAAAAAATCGACGAAGATATGGGCCCTCAGCCAGGAGGTATAGGGAATGGCGAATCCGATGACAACGGCCCCCGCAAAAGCCACCAGTTCATAGGTCCCGACAATCGGGATCCTCAATCCCCTTAAAATGACGTCCATCACGGTGAGCAACATCAGGAAGGTCAGGCTGACCCCTGCGATGATATTTAGGAAACGGCTTAACGCTCTGGTTCCGTTTAAAAAAGCCCTCATGAACGACTCCTTTTCTCTCGCTGGTTCTGCAGGATGATATAAAGGGGAAGAGAGGGATATCCGCCCTTCCCCTTTGTCTCAATTACTTCTGGTATTTGTAGATCGTCTGGAAATAGAAACTGAGCACCTCTTCTCCGGGCAGGCCTTTATCTTTCATGTTTTTCTTATATTCATCAAGAAGGGGTTTGACCGTCTTTTCCCATCTCAGGCTTTCGTCCTGTGAAAGAGAGATGATTTTGTTGCCCCGGCCTATCGTATAATCCCTTCCCGCTTTATCGATCTCATCCCACACCTTCCCCTGTTTTTCGATATACTCCTCGTTGACCTGCTCGATGATCTTCTGAATGTCGGGGGGAAGGGAATTCCACTTTGCCTTATTCATTACGACAAACATGCCGGTGCTGTAGGAGGTGGTGAAGTTCTCAATGGTGAACTTCACCACTTCTCCCCATTTCCACCCTTGCAGTGCTTCCTGGGGCGCCATGGAGGCATCAACCACGCCTCTGCTCAAGGCGTCGTAGGTCTCGCCCATGGGCATGGCCACAGGAGTAGCCCCGAGAGCCGCGACTATTTTGGCGGCCATCCCCGTGCACCGGATCTTCAACCCTTTAAGGTCTTCAAGCTTTGTGATCTCCTTTTTGCTGTGAAGGATTCCGGGGCCATGGCCATGGAGGTACATGATTTTTACTTCATCAAATTCCTTGGGGGTAAATTTCTTGTAATAGTCACTGATCACTTTCGTAGCAACCAGACCGGATTTAATGCCCATGGGCAAGTCAGAAACCTCGGTCAAAGGGAATTTTCCCCGGGTATAGGCCATTACTGAAAAACCAATATCTGAAATCCCCTTAACGACGCCGTCATAGTTCTTATCCGGAGGGGTCAGGGTCCCACCCGGAAATACCGTGATCTGAACCTTTCCGCCTGTTCTCTTCTCAATCTCCTTGGCCCACTCCGTGGCAAGCACCGCGTTCTTATGAGGGGCAGGGAAGAAAACCGAATAATTGAGCTTGATCTGCGCCAGGGCAGGCGAAGCTACAAATACCATTATGGACAAACCAAGAATGAATGCTACCAACTTCCAATGTCTCATTTTCCTAACCTCCTTTTTGATTTGAATACGTTTTAAAATCAAACAGTTATAATTGAAAACCTTAATCTTATATTCTTTTCAAACCACCTCCTTCCTAAAATATTTGACGGAAACAACCTCGATTTAATTCGGCGCTAAAATCAGCTTCTTTTAAAAAATAGATAAAACCCTTCCATCACCTCTTGAACTTGAGAATTTTTTAACAAGTATATTGGAAACAGAACTTTTGTCAAGTAAAATCGACAAAAAATTTGTAACCTATCAGTAAAACAGGTGAAAACGTGACGGGGTTTTTTTCAGGAAAAACCTTGAAGCGAGACCTCCATTTCGGACGACTTCCCCTTGACGGGAGGGAAAATTAAAACTATGATATCGATTACTTTCCTCATGCCGTCGTCCTCTCTTGGAGAAATAGCCATGGTCCTTGAAGGGGTGAATCCCTTCCCAAAGGAAAGGGTTGACTTATACTGCAGAAAACGGTGGTGGTTAGGAATCCCTCTGGGGGAGATGTTGGATCGAACCTGCGACCTATACCCATACAAAGAAGCTCTTGTGGCAGGGGATGTAAGGCTGACCTACCGGCAACTAAAGGAATGGACGGATCGAGCCGCCATCGCTTTTCTCGAATTGGACATCCGGAAACTGGACCGGGTTTTACTTCAGGTCCCCAATTGGGCCGAGTTTGTTTTTGCCTATTTCGGTCTTCATAAAATGGGGGCTATCCCCGTCATGTGCGTCCCCCGATTCTCTCAAAGGGAGATGGAGCAATTTTGTGAGATCACGGAGGCCCGGGCGTGGATTGTCCCGAGAAGGTTTGAAAAAATAGATTATCTTCCGATGATCGAAGCCTTCCGGTCCCGCCCCTTCTCCTTGAAACATATCCTTGTGGCGGGCCTCCCTGAATCAGGAGGGGATCTGCCCGAAGGAACACTCTCCTTTCAAGAGCTTTTAAGCCAAACCGACCTGAAACGATATCCCAACGATTACCTCCAGCCCTTCCGCCCGGACCCTGAAGAAATCTGCCATCTCATGCCTACGGGAGGAACAACCGGTCTCCCGAAGCTCGTCCCCAGAACCCATAACGATTGGCTCTGTAATGTCGAGTACCGTTCAAAAGCCTGGGAACGAAGTCCGAGGGATATCACTCTGATCGCCACTCCCGTCACTCATAACATGGCGATCGAGGTTTCCATGAATCCCGCTTTTCTCACGGGAGGGAAAGTGGTGATGATCTCTTCCACCCGGCCGAGGGAGATCCTGGAAGCGATCGAAAAGGAGAGGGTGACCACGACCATCCTCGCCGTGGCCCAGGTTCAACAGATCCTCGATGCGCCGGAACTGGACCGATACGACCTTTCATCGCTCCGGGTGATCGGAACGGGCGGCTCCCATATGCCTCCAGATGTGATACGAAAAATTTATGATCGATTGAAATGCAAATTTTTTAATGTCTACGGCAGTTCGGAGGGACCCTGCGCTCAGACAAGGCTGGATGACCTGGAGGAGGCGGTCTTTCACACCGTCGGATGGCCGATCTGTCCCTATGACGAGTACAAAGTGATCGATTCCATAGGAAACGAACTTCCCCGCGGAGAAGAAGGGGAGTTGGTGGCCGGGGGGCCCACGATCTTTCGAGGTTACTACAAGTCAGAGGCTGAAAATAGGGAGGCGTTTACCCCGGACGGGTTTTACCGGACGGGAGACATTGCCAAATTTGATCGCGAAGGCCGCATGGTCCTGACAGGACGAAGGAAAGACATCATCATCCGCGGGGGAGAAAATATCAGCGCCAGGGAAGTGGAGGAGTTGATTATCAGCCATCCCAGTGTGGAACAGGTCGCCGCGGTTGCCATGCCGGACCCTATCCTTGGGGAGCGGGTCTGCGCCTTCGTCAAACCGAAACAGGGGATGAAGGTCTCTTTCGACGAGATCATTGCCTATCTGAAGGGCAAGAAGGTTTCGGTGATCTTCCTGCCGGAACGAATGGAGGTCCTCGAAGAAATGCCCTTGACGAATGTAGGAAAAGTTGATAAAAAGCGATTAAAGGAGGAGATTATCAAAAAACTGAAGAAGGAAGGAAAAACATAAAAGCCCCTGATGGGAGGAGGTGAATCAGAATAGGAAACAAGGAGATTCGAATCTCCAGCGGCCAGGGCAAGAAGGAAGGGGGGCGTCAAGAATTTAATCTTTTTCAAACAGGAGGTAAATGGACATGGGAAAGAAAGCGATCTGGGTTTGTCTGGGGTTATTGGTCATGGGGGTGCCCGGAATGGTTTGGGGAGCCGTTGAATTAAAACTCGTCAATTATTTTCCGGCTCCTGCTCGACAGTCCAAAATTTGTGAGGAATTCGTAAAGGATCTGGAAGCCCGTTCGGGCGGACAGTTGAAGATCCGCTATTTCCCCGCAGGGACGCTGCTGACGCCCGCCAAGATCTATGACGGGGTCGCCGAAGGAATTGCAGACATCGGTTTTTCTAATATCAGCTACACGTATGGCCGCTTCCGGATGACCGAGGCTCTTGACCTGCCCCTCGGTTTTCCGAATGCGTGGGTTTCCAACCGGGTGGCAAACGATTTCTATCGCCAATTCAAACCGAAGGAATGGGATAAGATTCATATGCTCTCGATGCACACCAGCCCGGTCAACGTAGTGCTTTCATCGACCAAGCCGGTGAATAAGATAGAGGACCTCAAAGGGATGACCCTGAGGGGCCTCGGTTTCATTGCCGAGGTGGTGAGCGCATTGGGCGGAACACCCCGGTCCATTCCGATGCCCGAGGCCTACGAGGCGGTCCAGAAGAGGGTGATCGATGGGTTGATGATCCCCATGGAGACCCTCCGGGCCTTTCGATTGGCAGAAGTCGCCAAGTATGTCACCGAATGCTGGCAGATCGGCCAGGTCTATACCTTCTACCTGGTGATGAACAGGGATGCCTGGAACAAACTTCCTCCGGCCCTTCAGAAGGTCTTCAACGAGTATCCTTTCGAAGAAAAACTGGCCGCGATGTGGAATGATGTCGACATCGACGGGAAACAGCTGGGAATCGAAAAAGGATTGCAGTTCATCGAGCTTCCGGGCGAAGAGATCAAAAAATGGAAGGCCGCCGTTGAGCCGGTTTTGGATAAATATGTAAAATCCATGGTCGCCGCAGGGTATTCCGAAAAAGAGACCAGGGAGTTGATTAATTTTGCGCGCATGAGGGCAGAGTTCTGGACGAAGAAGCAAAAAGAGCTGGGGATCAAATCCTCGACCGGTCCTGCAGAGGTCCGGGTCAAGTAAGCAACCGATAGGGATGGAATCTCCCCGCAGGGAACGCCTTCGGGCGTTCCCTGCGGGGGAAAAGAAGGGCATGAAGGGATAGAGCATGGAAGCGAAAAAAGGGCTGGATCGATTGGCAAGATTTACATCGGCATTCAGCGGTTCCATCGAGTGGTTAGGGATGGGAGGGATCCTTCTCATGTTTCTGGTCAATTTCGTCGATGTCGTCGGGGCGAAACTCTTTCTTTGGCCGGTCCCGGGCGCCACGGAAGTCATCGGCCTGGCGCAGATCGTTGCCATCGCGCCTGCCATCGCGATGGCCCTTCTCTTGAATCGTCACATCCGGGTGGAATTTATTCTGATGAGGTTGCCGAAACGTTTCCGGGCAACGCTCAGTTGTATCAGCTCCTTCTTCGGTTTGACCATCTTTGTGTTGATCGCCTGGCAAAGTTATTTGTATGGTCACTCCCTTCGAAAAGCCGGTGAAATCGGATCCACCTCGCATATTCCCTTCTTCCCCTTTGCCTATCTCATCGCCTTCTGCTCCCTCCCGGTCTGCCTGGTTTTTTTGATCGAGGTCTTCAAGTCCCTTGCTGAGGTATTGGAAGATGGATCCGGTTAGCATCGGCGTCATCGGCATTGCCCTGTTGATCCTCCTCTTTCTCATCCGGATGCCGGTGGCCTTTGCCATGGCCTTTATCGGATTTCTTGGCTTTTCCTACCTGAGTTCTTTCCAATCGGGTCTCAAACTCCTGGCGCGGGACATCTTTGAACAATTCTCCAACTTCCCATTAAGCGCCATCCCCATGTTTATTCTCATGGGCTCGTTTGCTTTCGCCTCGGGCATTGGAAAAAGACTTTATGACGCGGCCTATACGATTCTTGGAGGTCTGCCCGGGGGACTGACCATGGCCACGGTCGTATCCTGCGGGTTCTTTGCGGCCATCTGTGGGTCCACCTCGGCCACAGCCGCCACCATCGGCAAGATCGCCCTCCCGGAGATGAAACGGTATCATTACGACGACACGCTGGCTGCGGGTTGCGTGGCGAGCGCAGGGACGCTCGGGATTCTCATCCCGCCAAGCACCATCTTTCTTGTTTACGGGATCATTACCGAACAATCCATCGGCAAGCTCTTTGTGGCAGGCATCCTCCCGGGAATCATCCTCTCCATCCTTTTCGTTTTAACGGTCAGGGTCATTTGCTGGCATAATCCCTCCTGCGCTCCGGCAGGCACGCCGACCACCCTGAAAGAGAAGACAAGGGCGCTTACGGGAATCGGCGAAGCCCTTATTCTATTCGGCATCGTGATTGGAGGACTCTTCCTCGGCTGGTTCACCCCGACTCAAGCAGGAGGGGTGGGAGCGGCAGGGGCCTTGATGATCGGCCTGGTGAGGCGGCAATTGAGCTGGCGGACCTTTTGGGAGTCCACCAAGGATGGATTGCGGACCTCCTGCATGGTTCTCTGCGTGATTGCGGGCGCTACCGTTTTCGGCCATTTCATGGCCGTCTCCACCATTCCGTTTATCCTTGCGGACTGGGTCGAAGGACTCCCCCTTCCTCCCATGGCCATCATGGGCGTGATCGTCTTGATCTATCTGATCGGTGGGTGTTTCATGGATGCCATGGCATTGGTCGTTCTGACGGTGCCGGTGATCTATCCGGTGGTCATTCGTCTTGGATTCGATCCGATATGGTTCGGCGTTATCATCGTATTGATCAGCGAGATGGGCGTCATCACCCCCCCGGTCGGAGTCAATGTCTATGTGATCAAGGGGATCGCTCCGGAAATTCCTCTGGAGACCATCTTTAAAGGTATCTTTCCGTTTCTCATTGCCCTATTCATCAATGCAGCCCTATTGATGGCCTTCCCAAAGATTGCCCTGTTTCTGCCCAACCTTGCCAAATGAAAAAATTTATCTCGTTATACATGATGATCTCGTAAAAAGTCAAAAAACAGAAACAATGTCATGCTGAACTCGGTTTCGAGTCGTACCGACTTGTTTCAGCATCCAACAGTTTCAAGAACT